>NZ_DAWBAJ010000061.1:0-10195 GCF_052306735.1 Dysosmobacter sp.
GAGGACGAGGACTGCTACGCCACCACCTGCCCCACCTGCGAGGAGACCATCTATTTTGATGAGTCCGTGCTGGATGACGGCGAGGTCATCTGCCCCAACTGCGGCGAGAAGCTGGAGTTCGATCTCACCGGCCTGGAAGAGGATGAGGCGGAGGACAAGGACGAGGAGTAATCCCGGTTCCTTAAATCCCATTGGCAAAGAACAAATCCCCGGCGGGAATTCCCGCCGGGGATTTTGTCATAGGTCGAGATTATTTAACGGCTTTTTCCTGGAGACTGCAAAGACCTGCGCCGATGGCAGTGGCGAAGGTGGCGTTTTCCGGAATGATATAATGGATGCCGTAGAGCTCCTCGAAAAAGCGGAAGTTGGGGCCCACCTGATCCAGGGTGGTCATGGAGCCGGTGAGGACTACCGTGGAGGCACCGCAGCCCTGGCAGGCCAGCACCGTCATGGTGCCGATGGCCTGGAGCACCAGATTCACCGCTCCGGCGGCCAGATCAGCGGGAGAGGCATCCTCCGCCAGGTTGCCGAAGTTTGCGGCAGTCATGTTGGGATCCAGGGTGGGAGCCACGGTTTTGGAGATGTCCCGGATGGTGAGATCCACCTGGTTGAGGTCTCCGCAGGAGGCCAGTTTCTTGATCTGGCCGAAGCGCTCCATCCCTACCAGCTTGTGGCACAGTCCGCCCAGGGTGCCGCCGCCGATGCCGCTGCCGCACAGGTGGCGGACAGCACCGGAGCGCTCCGCCCACAAAAAGGCTGTGCCGGTGCCCATGGTCACCACCACAGCGGATTCCTGCCCGGAAAGAGCCAGAGCCCCGGTACCGCTGGCCCGGAACTCATCCACCTTACAGGTGGGCAGCCCATAGATATTCCCATCCACAAAGGAGGCACCCACACCGGTGAGTACCACCCGGCGGATATTTTCCAAAGAGAGGCCGTTGCTGGTCAGATAATTGCCCAGGGCCCCATACAGGCTGGTCACCTGATCCTCCGCCCGGACCCGCAGCATGGAAATGACGCTGCCGTCCGTCCGGAGCCCCACGATCTTGGTGGTGGATCCGCCGATATCAATACCTAAGATTACGTCCATAAGAACCTCCGTCCGCTCTGTGCGGATATTAGGGTTTGCAGGCCGTTCAGGGGCCTGCCGGCACCCTTTACTATAGGGGGATGGAGGCAGGAAGTCAATGAAATTTGATAATTCTTTCACGAATATTTTAGAAAACGATTGCTTTTCCCGGCGGCGGCGCTTATAATCGAGGAAGTAACACCCGACTTTACTTTTATTTTGAGGTGTGAGATGAAAACAGAAGAGAAACTGAACATGACCATGCTCTGCGATTTTTATGAGCTGACCATGGGAAATGGTTATTTTCAGGCGGGATATCAGGATCGTATTACCTATTTTGATGTGTTTTTCCGGGATGTGCCCGACAAGGGCGGCTTCGCCGTCTGCGCGGGATTGTCCCAGTTGATCGACTATATCCAGAACCTGCACTTCAGCGCTGAGGATATCGAATTCCTTCGGGGCAAGCAGCTTTTTTCTGAGGAGTTCCTCCAGTTCCTGGCGGACTTCCGCTTTACCGGAGATCTCTATGCCATTCCGGAGGGTACTCCCATTTTTCCCCGGGAGCCGGTGGTGACGGTGCGGGCTCCGGCCATCCAGGCCCAGCTGATTGAGACCTTTACGCTGCTGGCGGTAAACCATCAGAGCCTCATTGCCACCAAGGCCAACCGGATCGTCCGGGCGGCCCAGGGACGGACGGTACTGGAGTTCGGCTCCCGCCGGGCCCAAGGCGCTGACGGTGCCATCTCCGGCGCCCGGGCGGCCTACATCGGCGGCTGCAAGGGCACAGCCTGCACCATTTCCGATCAGCTCTACGGCGTGCCTGCCGGCGGCACCATGGCCCACTCCTGGGTGCAGATGTTTGATTCGGAGTACGAGGCATTCAAGAAATACTGCGAGATCTATCCCACCAATGCAACGCTGCTGGTGGATACCTACAATGTGCTCAAGTCCGGTGTACCCAACGCCATTCGGGCTTTCAACGAAGTCCTGCGGCCCAAGGGGATTACCAAGTGCGGTATCCGGCTGGACTCCGGCGACATGGCGTACCTGACCCGGGAGGCCCGGAAAATGCTGGACGCTGCGGGCTGGACGGAGTGCCAGATCTCCGCGTCCAACTCCCTGGACGAGTACATCATTCAGGATCTGCTGCGTCAGGGTGCCCAGATCGACATGTTCGGCGTGGGTGAGCGGATGATCACCGCCCGCAGTGAGCCGGTGTTCGGCGGCGTTTACAAGCTGGTTGCCATTGAAGACGATCAGGGCAATATCATTCCCAAGATCAAGGTCAGCGAGAATGTCAACAAGATCACCACGCCCCACTTCAAAAAGGTGTATCGTTTGTATGACCGCGCCACCGGCAAGGCGGAGGCGGACTATCTGACGGTGTGGGACGAGCAGGTGGATGACAAGCAGCCTCTGGAGCTGTTTGATCCCCGCTCCACCTGGAAGCGCAAGACCCTGACGGATTTTGAAGCCCGCCCGTTGCAGGTGCCGGTGTTCCTGGGGGGCAAGCTGGTGTATCAGGAGCCCACGCTCCAGCAGATCCAGGCTTACTGCAAGGAACAGGTGGACACCCTCTGGGACGAGGTCAAGCGCTTTGAAAATCCCCATAATTACTATGTGGATCTCTCTCAGAAACTCTGGGATATCAAGCAGGAGCTGCTGCGGCAAAGCCGCTGAGCAGGCAGTCCCGCCTTCCGGGCGGGACTGCTTTTGTTTACACAAATATGGTTGCGGAGGAGCGCTCTTTTGGGTATAATAACACGATAAACAGTTGTTCAGAGGAAAGGAGATATCCCCCAATGAGCCGGATCTTACAGACGGAGGAACGGACAGAGCGGCGGATTTCCGCAGTGACCAGCTTGTCCATGTGCGCGCTGACGGTCATTGCCCAGATCGCCATTACGCTGCTGCTGACCCGCTTTTTGCGGGAGAAAACCTATGTGGTATATGCGGCGCTGGAGATCATGGGCGCCATATTCGCCATCCGTGTTTACCAGCGTCCGGGGAGTCCCTCCTACAAGCTGGCGTGGATGTGCCTGCTGCTGGCACTGCCGGTATCGGGCATGATCCTCTTTTGCCTTTGGGGCGGGACGCATCAGGCCAAAAGCCTGAGTATGCGGAAAGTCCCGCCCATCCGGGAGCGGGAGAGTACCCGTATGGAGAGCGAGGCCAATCTGGCCCGCCTGCGGCGTCAGTCTCCGGAATGGGGGCGGTTGGCTGCCTATCTGCAAAAGCGGGGCTTTTTGCTTTACCGCAATACGGATGCCAAGTATTTCCCCGACGGCACCGCTTTTTTTGACGACCTCATCGAACGGATGCGGGAGGCGGAGGTCTATATCTTCTTAGAATACTATATCCTGGCAGAGGGGCAGATCTGGAACCGGATCTTCTCCGTTTTGAAGGAGCGGGCAGCCCACGGCGTGGAGGTACGCATCATCTTCGATGACTTCGGAAACATCACCCGGCTGTCCGACGAGATGCTCCAGGCCATGCAGGATGCCGGCATCGAGGTGGCGGTGTTCAACCCCGTCCACCGCTATGTCAACCGCATCTATTTCAACTACCGGGATCACCGGAAGATCGCCGTCATCGACGGATACTATGCCTATACCGGCGGCATCAACATCGCCGACGAATATGCCAACCTCATCGTGCGCTTTGGGCACTGGAAGGACAGCGCCGTGCGCATCGAGGGGGAGGGGGCCTGGGGCTTTGCCACCCAGTTTATGCAGATGTGGAAGATGATGGGACGTACCATGCCCAATGAGGACGACTACTACCGTCCCCGCCATCAGGCCCAGGGGGCCGGGTGGTGCCAGCCCTTTACGGATGGGCCCCTGAACAACCCGGACAACCCCATCGAGGAGACGTATCTGCAGCTCATCGCATCCGCCAAGCGGATGCTGACGCTGACCACCCCCTATTACGCGGTGGAGGAGTCCATGCAGAAGTCCCTGTGCATCGCCGCTGACGCCGGCGTGGATGTGCGGCTGATGATCCCGGCCATCCCGGATCACAAGTTCACTTATATGGTGGCGGAGACCTACTGGGGCGAGCTGCTGCGCCACGGTGTGAAAATCTACAAGTATACCCCGGGCTTCCTCCACGCCAAGAGCGTTATGGTGGACCGGGAGGTGGCCCTGGTGGGCAGCACCAACATGGACTACCGCACCTTCCAGCTCCATTATGAGTGCGGCGTGCTGCTCTATCACTCGCCTGTGGTGGAGGAGCTGCTGGAGGATCTGGATCAGACGGCGGCGGTCAGCACGCTATATACGCTGGAGGAGTGGGAGAAACGGTCGTGGCCCCGCCGGATGTTCGCCTCCATTTTGAAACTGGGTGCCATCTGGCTGTAAGAGAGCGCCGAAAACCTTACCACGGAGGATCTATGTCAAGAGAACTTACCCCCCAGGAGATCGCAGAGCGAAGCCTCATCAAGACGTATCGCAAGAGCTTGTGGAACCCCTTTATCGCCGCTGTGAAGCGGTACGAGCTGGTCTCCCCGGGAGACCGCATTGCCGTGTGTATCTCCGGCGGAAAGGATTCCATGGTGCTGGCAAAGCTGATGCAGGAACTCCAAAAGCACACGGACCGGCCCTTTCACCTGGAGTTTCTGGTGATGGATCCAGGTTATAACGCCGCCAACCGGGCTCTGATCGAAGAGAACGCTGCCCGGCTGGGAATCCCCATCACGGTGTTTGAAAGCGATATCTTTGACGTTACGGTCAAGGTGGAGAAGAATCCCTGTTATCTCTGCGCCCGGATGCGCCGGGGCTTTTTGTACAGCAAGGCCCGGGAGCTGGGATGCACCAAGATCGCCCTGGGCCACCACTTCTCCGATGTTATCGAGACCACACTGCTGGGGCTCTTCTACGGCGCACAGCTGCAGACCATGCCCCCCAAGCTCCACAGCAAAAATTTCCCGGGCATGGAGCTCATCCGCCCCCTCTACTGCGTCCATGAGGATGCCATCATCGCCTGGAAGAACTATAATGACCTGCGTTTCCTCCAGTGTGCCTGCCGCTTTACCGAGGCCCGGGATGCCTCCGGCGACGGAATCGGGGAGAGCAAGCGCCAGGAGATGAAGATGCTGCTGCGGGAGCTGCGCAAGACCAACCCCAACGTGGAAAAGAGCATGTTCCGGGCTATCCACGGCGTCCAGCTGGACACCTTCCCGGGATTCAAATACAGAGGACAGAGCCACTCCTTCCTGGAGTTTTACGACGGCACCGCCTGGTGTCCGGGCGGGGAGGAGCCCAATCCCTGAGAGAAAGGCAACTATGGACTATTATCGTTGTGAAAATCCTGAGTGCGGGTACATAGCGGAAGAGGAGCCGGATACCTGCCCCCGCTGCGGCGGTACCTTCTTTGTGCCGGTGGAGGAGGAGATGCTCTCCGGCGGCGACTGGGTGCAGCTGGGAAACCAGGCGGTGGACAGCGGCCGGGATCCGGACGCCCTGGCCTGCTACCAGCGGGCGGCAGCTATGGGCAGCTTGTCCGGCCTGACCAATCTGGGATGGTGCCTGGAGACCGGTGTGGGCGTGGCGGCAAATCCTACCCACGCAGTGGTGCTCTATGCCCAGGCGGCGGCCCGGGACTATCTCCCGGCCCTTACAAACCTGGGGTACTGCTATGCAAACGGCGTAGGCGTGCCGGTGGATCCCGCCAAGGCCCTGGAATGCTTCCTCAAGGGGGCGCGGCAGGGCTTTCCCCGGGCGCAGTTTTTGCTGGGGGACGCCTACCGACAGGGAAGCGGTACGGAGCAGAACCTCCAGGAGGCAGTGAAGTGGTATCGCTCTGCGGCGTGGCTGGGCTATCCTGCGGCGCAGACGGAGTTGGGGCGCTGCCTGGAATTTGGCACCGGCGTTGCCCAGAATGTGACCCGGGCGGTCTTTTGGTATCGCAGTGCCGCCCAGCTGGGCAGCCCCGCCGGCCAGTGCTGCCTGGGATATTGCTGTGAGACGGGTCAGGGTGTGGAACAGAACTGGCACGAAGCCGTCAAGTGGTACCGGGCTGCGGCGGAGCAGGATTATCCCCGGGCCCAGTGCAACCTGGCCTGGTGCTACGAGTATGGAAAAGGCGTGACGCAGGACTTTGCCCAGGCGGTGAAATGGTATCGCGCGGCGGCAGAGCAGGACTATCCCCGGGGGCAGCTTTGCCTGGGCCTCTGCTATCAGCGGGGCAAGGGCGTGCCTGTGGATCTCCGGCAGGCGGCTGCCTGGTATCGCGCGGCGGCGGAACAGGGAGACGAGGACGCCCAGTGCTGCCTGGGGTACTGCTATGAAAGCGGCGAGGGCGTGGAGCAGAACTGGGAGGAGGCGGTGAAGTGGTATCGTGCCGCCGCGGAACAGGGGTTGGCCAGCGCCCAGTGCAATCTGGCCTGGTGTTATGAGTACGGCAGGGGTGTTGAGCAGGACTCCACCGCCGCAGCAGCCTGGTACCGCCGGGCTGCGGAGCAGGGAGAGGCCCGGGGGATGTTTTGCCTGGGTGTCCTGTACCGGCAGGGAAGCGGTGTGGAAAAGGATCCGGCTGCTGCTGCCATGTGGTATCAAAAGGCCGTGGATGCCGGCTCCTTTCACGCCATGTGCAACCTGGGCGTGTGCTATGAATACGGCGAGGGCGTGGAGCGGGATCCCGTTCGGGCGGCGGAGCTGTACCGGGCGGCCGCGGAACGGGGGGATCGCATCGCCGCGTGTAACCTGGGCTGCCTCTATGAGGCCGGTCAAGGCGTAGAGCAGAGTTGGGAAGAGGCGGTGCGGTGGTATCGCCGGGCAGCGGAACAGGGCTATCCCCGGGCGCAGTTCAGTCTTGGCTGGTGTTTGGAGCACGGAAAGGGCGTGGCCCGGGATCGGGAGGAAGCGGCAAAGTGGTACCGGGCGGCTGCCAAGCAGGACTACCAGGAGGCTAGGGAGGCCCTGGCCGCCATGGAGCGCAGGCAGCATCACCCCGGCAGCCTGCTGTGGGATATCTGGAACGAGCTGCGCGGACATGGATGAGCAGCAGGGCCGGATGGTTCCAGCGCAGGTTGACCTTCCCGGTAAAGTGCGGTACAATACCTCTGTTACAGCCATAATAATATCAACCAGACCGGCAGGTGCGAAGGAGTGATCGTGTGCCTGAGATCTCTGTGATTGTTCCCGTCTATCAGGCGGAGAAATACCTCAAAGCATGCGTGGAGAGCGTGCTCCATCAGACGTTTTCCGATTGGGAGATGCTGCTCGTGGACGACGGCTGTACGGATGGCTCCCCGGCTATCTGCGATGCGTGCGCTGCCGGGGATGACCGGATCCGGGTCTTCCACAAAGAGAAAAACGAGGGCGTCAGCAAGGCGCGGAATCTGGGCCTTGCTGAGGCCCGGAGCCCGTATATCGCTTTTTTGGATGTGGATGACCGCTACGAGCCCCAGTGTCTGGAGACGCTGTGGAACCTGCGGGAGCGGGCAGGAGCGGATTCTGCCGGCTGTGCCCACTGGAATCTGTGGCCGGACGGCAGGGAGGAGGCGGAGCTGCTGCTTCCCCCGGCTGTTTATGATGAGCAGGGCATCCGCAAGGGGATCGTACTGCCGCTGCTTGGTGAGCGGCTCCGCCAGCCGGTGTTCAACGGATTCATCTGGCGCTTTTTGTATTCTACGGAGATCATCCGGAAAGTTGGTATCACCTTCGAGGGCGCCTATCTGGAGGACGAGCTGTTCTTGATGGAGTATTTCTGCAACGCCAGGCGACTGGCGGTAACGGATCAGCCGTTGTACCGCTATCTCTTCAATCCCGCCTCTGCCACCCACAAATATATGAAGGATTTCCGGAAGGTGTTTTGCCGTTATATGGAGCGCAAGGAGGAGTTGGCTGCACGGTATCAGTTGGAGTCGGAGTGTCCCCAGTGGCGGGAGAACACCAACTGGGCGGGGCTGCTGATTGCCGTTGGAAACGAATTTGCAAAGGGAAATCCCAAGACACTCCGGGAGCGGCAAAAGGCGGTGGAAGCGCTGTGCGCCGAGCCGGATATGGCCAGGGCCATTGCTACGCTGAAGCCCGAGGGTCTCAACTCCAACAAGCGGTTGGTGGCGGATCTGGTGAGAAAAAAGCATTTCTTTCTGCTGGCACAGATGTACCGCCTGAAGAACCGAATCTGAAAGAGGAGCTATTTGAGCATGTTACTGCGCGAGAGTTATATTTATCACCTGTGGGCGGTGCTCTGTGGAGTCTATTATGACAGTACGCTGCACCGCTGTCTGGCTGCTGTGGGGAGTTGGTGCAACCGCCAGATCGATACCAGCGCCCTGCTGCGGGTGCTGTGCCGGGAGGGCGTGGTGGCCCGGGCCTGGGAGGACAGTTTCCTGTGCCGGCTTTTGAGCGGCATCATCAATTTCCCTGCCTGGCTGCTGCACCGGCTGTATAGCGCACTGCAGCTGACTTTTGCGGACAGCTTCTTTTCCCGGCTGGCCTTTGCCATGGGGGATGAAACAGCCATCGCACAGTCGTGGCTCATCATGCTGCTCTGGGTGATCCCGTTTTCACGCTGGAATAACGCCTATACATTGATGGCGTTTGCGTTTTTACTGGTGCTCTTCCACGCCGGTGCTATGCACACCCGGTCATTCCGGCTGGATGTGCGGTCCATCGGTTTTTATCCCCTGGTGCTCTTTGGCTCCATGTTCCTGGCAGTGGCGTTTTCCTATGCACCGTCGCTGTCGCTGCGGTTTTTGGTGTATCACATCTCCGCTGCCTTGTGTGTGCTGGTGACGGTCAGTGCCGTGCGGTGCACGGAGGATCTCAAACGGCTGGTAGCCGGTGGAGGTTTCTGCGTACTGGTGTCCTCCTTGTACGGCGTCTATCAGCGGATCCAGGGTGTGGAGGTCAACGAGTCCTATGTGGATCTGACGGTTAATGAGGGAATGCCCGGCCGCGTGGAGTCCTTCTTTGATAATCCTAATACCTTTGCAGAAGTCCTGATCCTGCTGCTGCCGCTGGTGCTGGCACTGATTCTGTGCTCCCGGCGTCCGTTCTCTCGGCTGGTGGCCTGCGGTGTGTTTGCGGTGGGAATCGTAGCGCTGGGTATGACGTATTCCCGGGCCAGCTGGGTGGGCATGGCCTGCGCCATGGTGGTCATGGTGTTTTTGTGGAAACCCAAGCTGATTCCGGCTTTTGTGGTGCTGAGCATTCTCTGTGTCCCGTTCCTGCCGGATACGATCTGGCACCGGATCCTGACGATTACCAATACATCGGACAGCTCCACAGCCAGCCGGATCCCGCTGTATGAAGCGGCTATTGAAGTTATCCGGAAGTCTCCCATCTCCGGCGCGGGACTGGGAACAGCTGCTACGCAAGCGTATATTTCGGACTTCAATCTTTACCATGCCCAGGCGCCTTTTGTGCATGCGCATAACTTCTTCCTTGAGGTTTGGATCGAGGCCGGATTATTGGGGATTGTAGGCTTCGTGAGCGCCATGTTGTGGAATATTAAAAAGGCTGCCCATACTGTCCGTCACTGCAGGCCCTCCGCAGCCCGAACCATTACCTGTGGGGCCTGTGCCGCTATGTGCGGTGCGATGGTGTGCGGTCTTGCGGATTATCTTTGGAACTATCCCAGGGTTATGTGCATTTTCTGGTTTGTGTTTGCTGTTGGCATTGCCGGGATCAAGCTCTGCCGGCAGGAGATGAAAGAACAGACTTGACTTACGCGCAAAACCCGGTAAAATAAAAGGGACGCACGGAGGAATGCGGAACTTTCTCCGTGCGCCCTTCTACCACGTTTTTGGGGAGCATACTTTGCCCATCCATGAGGGAAAAAGCCCAACCCCACAACCCGCTGGGACACTACCAGAAGCGGGAAGGATTTTAGAAAAGCTGGTGGTCAAAAAATGGCCAAGACCACATGTAAGACCACAGATAAAACAATTCCATAACCGGGTGTAGCGCAGTTGGTAGCGCGCTTGCTTTGGGAGCGCGCGGGCCTCATCCATGAGGGAAAAAGCCTAGGCCCACAACGCGCTGAGACACTAGCAGAAGCGGAAAGGATTTTCGCAAAGCTGGTGGTCAAAAAACGGCCATGACCACATGTTTGACCACAATTGGAAAACTTCATAACCGGGTGTAGCGCAGTTGGTAGCGCGCTTGCTTTGGGAGC
>NZ_DAWBAJ010000062.1:0-10015 GCF_052306735.1 Dysosmobacter sp.
TCATGCCGGCACCCTTCTGGGGAGGCGTGAAGCTCTTGAAGATGTTGGTGGGAGAACCCTTGAGGCCGATGGTGGTGGCGTCAATCAGGGGATCGTCCTTCAGTGCCTCGTAGTCATAGGTGGTCAGGGGCTTGCCATAGGCCTCGAACACACCGCCGACGCTCATATAGCGGGGAGTGTTCAGCTCCTTGATGCAGGTGATCAGGCAGGGAGTGTGGACCTTGATGGTCATGTAGCCGTCCTCCAGCATCCGCTTGACGGTGATGGTGTCGCCGTCCTTCTGGATGTCGGCGGCATAGGTCACCTGGGGCAGGTGCAGCTTCTCGGCGATCTGGGGACCCACCTGAGCGGTATCACCGTCGATGGCCTGACGGCCGCACATGACGATGTCGTCCTTCTCCACGCCGATCTTGTTGATGGCAGCGGCCAGGATCTGAGAGGTTGCGTAAGTATCGGAACCGCCGAACTCACGGGCGGAAACCAGGACAGCCTCATCGGCGCCCATAGCCAGAGCCTCACGCAGCATGCCGGCGGCAGGAGCGGGGCCCATGGTCACCACGATGACCTTGCAGCCGGTGGCGTCCTTGATCTCCAGGGCGGCCTCCAGGGCGTTCATGTCATCGGGGTTGGTGATAGTCTGCATGGATGCACGGTTCAGGGTACCGTCGGGATTGACTGCCACCTTACCGGAGGTATCGGGTACCTGCTTAATAGAAACAATGATCTTCATTTTAACCTTTACCTCCTATCTTACTTCACGCCCAGGTGGCTGGAAATGACCATGCGCTGAACCTCGGAAGTGCCCTCATAGATCTCAGTGATCTTGGCGTCGCGCATCATGCGCTCCACGGGATACTCACGGGTGTAGCCATAGCCGCCGAAGAGCTGGACGGCGCGGCGGGTGACATCGGAAGCAGCCTCAGCCGCAAAGAGCTTAGCCATGGAAGCGTCCATGGAGTAATCCTCATGGAGCTGCTTCTTGCAGGCAGCGGCATACACCAGGTACTGGGCAGCCTGCATACGGCAGTGCATATCGGCCAGCTGGAACTGGGTGTTCTGGAACTGGCTCAGGCGCTTGCCGAACTGGACACGCTCCTTGGTGTACTTGATGGCCTCGTTGACAGCACCCTCGCCCAGGCCCAGAGCCTGTGCGGCGATGCCGATACGGCCGCCGTCCAGGGTCTGCATGGCGATCTTGAAGCCCTTGCCTTCCTTGCCCAGCAGGTTCTCCTTGGGAACGATGCAGTCCTCAAAGATCAGGTCGCAGGTGGAGGAGCCGCGGATACCCATCTTCTTCTCGTGCTTGCCGGTGGAGAATCCGGGGAAGCCCTTCTCCACGATGAAAGCGGAGATACCGTGGTTGCCCTTGGTCTTGTCGGTCATGGCGAAGACAACGAAGGTATCGGCCACGTTGCCGTTGGTGATGAAGCACTTGGAGCCATTGAGCACATAGTGATCACCCTCCAGCACAGCAGTGGTCTGCTGGCCGGAAGCATCGGTACCGGCGTTGGGCTCGGTCAGGCCGAAAGCGCCGATCTTGCGGCCGGAGAGCAGGTCGGGCAGATACTTGCGCTTCTGCTCCTCAGTGCCGTTTTCAAAAATGGGGGCGCAGCACAAAGACGTATGAGCAGACACGATGACTGCGGTGGTGCCGCAGACCTTGGCCAACTCCTCCACGCACATGGCGTAGGAGAGCACGTCGCCGCCGGCTCCGCCATACTCCTTGGGGAAGTAGATGCCCATCATCCCCAGCTTGGCCATCTTCTCGACGGTCTCCATGGGGAAGCGCTCTTCTTCGTCGATCTCCTCGGCCAAGGGCTTGACCTCGTTCTCGGCGAATTCGCGGTACATCTTGCGGAGCATCTGCTGCTCATTTGTCAGATGAAAATCCATACAAAATTACTCCTTTTCTTTCTGGGGTTTATGCCAGGTTATTTGGAATAGTCATAGAAGCCCTTGCCGGTCTTCTTGCCCAGCAGGCCGCCGCGGACCATCTTGCGCAGCAGCAGCGCGGGACGGTACTTGGAGTCGCCGGTCTCGTTGTACAGGGTCTCCATAATGGCCAGGCACACATCCAGGCCGATGAAGTCGCCCAGAGCCAGGGGGCCCATGGGATGGTTAGCGCCCAGCATCATGGCCTTGTCGATGTCAGCCACGGAAGCAACGCCGGTCTCCACCAGGCCGATGGCCTCGTTGATCATGGGGATGAGGATCTTGTTGACCACGAAGCCGGGAGCCTCGGCAACCTCAACGGGATCCTTGCCGATCTCCTGAGAGAGCTTGTAGACGAAGTCAAAGGTCTCCTGAGTGGTATTGGCGCCCCGGATGATCTCCACCAGCTTCATGCTGGGGACGGGATTGAAGAAGTGCATGCCGATCACGGGGTGCTTCAGGCCGTTGCCCATCTCGGTGATGGACAGAGAAGAGGTGTTGGAAGCGAAGATGGCATCGGGCTTGCACATGGCGTCCAGCTCAGCCAGGAGCTCCTTCTTGGTGGCCATGTCTTCCTTGACGCACTCGATGATGAGATCGGCGTCAGCGCAGGCGGACTTCTCCTCCACCAGCACGTTGGCCAGCAGAGCATCCACAGCCTCCTGGGTCATCTTGCCCTTGGCCACGCGCTTGGCAAGGGACGCGGCCAGCTTATCCTTGTGCTTCTGAGCGGAAGCAACGGAGCTGGCATACATCAGAGCCGTATGGCCCTTCGCCGCGAACACCTGAGCGATGCCGCTGCCCATGGTACCTGCGCCAAAAATAGCAACTTTCATGATCGTTCCTCCTGTTATTATAATTGTGTCATCCTCATATCTGCTTCACAGTAACCGGTCCGACCATCGGACCATGGGGGAAAAACGAGCAAATTACGACATTGCTAATTTACTCACAATGTTTATTATAGGGGCCTGCCTGCGAATTATCAAGTCCAATTTTCGCTCCTACGGCCCCTTTTTTGCTTTTTTACACTTCATACAAAATACTCGTTAAAATTTATACAATTTTGTTAATCGCTTAACATGCTCCCCCCTGATGCCCCCATCCTTTCTGTTGGTCATCCATTTACACCGCCTCTTTCCTGTGGTACAATAACCGCACATACCACAAGCTCTTGTGGAATTTTTTGACCCTCTTGGAGGTTTTTATATGCGGATGCGCAAAAAGAAGAATCTGATCCCCCGGATGGAGCGGTGCAGTGACCGTCTGATCCGGGATCCTTATGATCACCGGGGCCATTGGCGGGAACTGATGCCCCAGGCCCGGGAGCTGCGGCTGGAACTGGGCTGCGGCAAGGGACGCTTTACCGCGGGAACTGCCGCTGCAGAGCCGGATGTGCTGTTCCTGGCGGTAGAGATGGTGCCGGACGCCATGGTTGTGGCCATGGAGCGGTGCGTGAAAGCGGGCCTCACCAATGTCTTTTTTGTGGACGCCAATGCCGATCAGCTGCCCTATTTCTTCGCTCCCGGTGAGGTGGACCGGATCTATATCAACTTCTGTGATCCCTGGCCCAGCAAGCGTCACGCCAAGCGGCGCCTGACTCACGGGAATTTTCTGCGTCTATACCGTCAGGTGCTGAAAGAGGGGGGACAGATCCACTTCAAGACGGACAACCAGCCTCTCTTTGAGTTTTCCGTGGAGGAACTTCCCCGCTTTGGCTTTGAACTCTCGGAAGTCACCCGGAACCTCCATGAAAGCGGGCCGGTGGGCGTCATGACGGACTATGAGGCGAAGTTTTACGAGCTTGGACAACCCATCAACCGTCTGGTGGGCACCATGGTACCTTGGGTGGAGCCCTTCCCCACCGACATCAAAACCGTAAAGAACCGCTGGCTGGACACCTTTGCCGACGGTGTGTCCGAGGAGGATCTGGGCAAACGGGTACTGGCGGAGGGGAATTTTCTCTGGCATCTCTTCTCCTGGAAGCTGGTTCCCTGCCTGGAGGGTGAGGAGGCCCGAAAGGCGCTGGCGGAGCACGCCAGTGAGGAACTATACTTATTTTATTATGAGTATCCCCCGGCGGACATACCTCTGGTGCGTCCGGTAACGCTGGAGGAATTGGCGGCTCTGCCCACAGATCAGGGCGCCGTTCCCGGTGCCGATTGGTACGTGGTGGATCAGGATTTCACCTGGACCTATGCCCAAACCCACGAGGACGGCTGCGGCCCTTATTTCTGCAAGCCCTCCAAAGCATAAACAAACCGCCCCCTGCCAAACTGTTGGCAGGGGGCGGTTTTGTCGGTGCTGGGATGTTATCATTCCGTCAGGAGATAAAAACCAGCGCCCCGAAGGTTCGGAGCGCTGGTTTGATGCATGTGGGAAACGGGATCAGGCCTTCTTGGCAATCTCGGTGAGCTGGGTGAACGCAGCGGGATCGCTGATGGCCATCTCAGAGAGCATCTTGCGGTTGATCTCGATGCCAGCGACCTTCAGGCCGTGCATGAAGCTGGAGTAGTTCATGCCGTTCATCTTGCAGGCGGCGGAGATCCGGGTGATCCACAGGGAGCGGAAGTCACGCTTCTTCAGCCGACGGCCGGTGTAAGCGTAGCTCAGGGACTTCATGACAGCCTGGTTGGCAACACGGAAGTGCTTGGACTTGGAACCCCAGTAGCCCTTGGCCATCTTCAGAACTTTATTTCTTCTCTTGCGCGTCATCATCGCGCCCTTGACTCTAGCCATTGTAAATATCCTCCTATTCTAAACGTCTCGTATCTTACTTGTAAGGGATCATCTTGCGGACGGCGTCCACATTGGTGGCGTCGGCATAGCCGCCGGCACGCAGGCGACGAGTACGCTTGGTGTCCTTCTTGGTGAGGATGTGGCTCTTGAAAGCCTTGGCGCGCTTGACCTTGCCGGTCTTGGTGAGGTTGAATCTCTTCTTGGCACCGCTATGGGTCTTCAGCTTAGGCATAATGGTAGCTCCTTCCGTGTATTGAAAAATCAGATTACTTTCCAGCCTTGGGAGAGAGGAAGATAGACATCATCCGGCCCTCCAGCTTTGCGGGTTTATCCAGGTTCGCGGTCTCGGCGCACTGGGCGGCAAACTTATCCAGCAGGTCGCGGCCGATGTCGGTATGGGCCATCTCACGGCCCCGGAAACGGACGGAGACCTTGACCCGGTTGCCGTCGGCGATGAACTTCAGGGCGTTTTTGAGCTTGGTGTTGAAATCGCCCACGTCAATGCCCGGAGACATCCGGATCTCCTTGATCTCCACCACATGCTGATTCTTTCTGGCTTCCTTCTCCCGCTTGCTCTGCTCGAAGCGGAACTTTCCGTAGTTCATCAGCTTGCACACAGGCGGCACGGCCTGGGGAGAAATCTTCACCAGATCCAGACCCTTTTCATCGGCGATCCGCAGAGCCTCCGACGGGGCCATGATACCCAGCTGTTCGCCGTCATCGCCGATCAGGCGGATCTCCTTGTCGCGGATATCCTCGTTGAGTTCATGCACTAACTTAGCTATGGTCAAAGCACCTCCGTTCTAAAAATCACAAAACGCGGACACCGATCTGGCATCCGCGCAACAACAAACCACCTTGCGGCGGTCTGATCACAACGTTGTTGACCTCTTTGCCTGAAGCGGGAGGTGAGGCGGATGCAACCGGCCTTCTTTGTTTTTGCTCGACTATTGTATCAGTAAGATGGCTGTTTGTCAAGGGAAAAATCCCAAAAAATCATGTATATTCTCCCTGATCCCGGCAAGAATAACCGCTGTACCCAATCGCTGAAAGGAGGGATTCCATGAGCGAGCGTGAGAACAGCCGCAAAACGGAGCAGCAGAATGCTACCCGCGAGAGCAGCAAGAACCAGAAGGAACAGCGGGGCACCAGCAACCAGAAGAACCAGAAGGAAAACTGCAGATGACCCGGAAAAGGGCGGCATCATCCAGATGCCGCCCTTTTCCTATCGCCCCGCAGTCCGGTCCCTCATATCGCGGAATTACGGGCAGCCGTGATCTGACAAAAGGGCCCCGTCTCGGTTAAAAACCTGAAGAACATAAACGAATTCATCCTGGGGCCAGGAATTTTGCTGTAAAGCTTCCTGCCGCTCTTGTTCCCATTCCGTCACACCCTCCGGCAGGGTAAACCGCCACACCCCCGGCGCTGCCTGGACGCCTTGTGCTTGAAATTGGGCCACTGGCGTACCATCCGCTCCCAGAATGGCCCAGGACAGCTCTGCCGACGCTGCCTCTTGCGGCGCTCCCATAGCCAGCATCCAAGGCCCCTCCCGGCTGGGCAGCACCAGGACGCCGCCGTCAGCGCCCACCAGATCTGTATAGCCCTCATAGGGCCAGGCGGTGTATCGCAATGTCCAGAAACAATCCCCGTTTTGCAGGTAAGCCACCCGCCGCTTCTCCTGCCCATCCCGGAGCCAGGGCTCATCATAGAGGACGGTTACATCCCCCACCAGATTTTCCCGGGCAGTCTCCCGCAGCAGCATCTCATAGGTCAGCGCCGGTGTGCCGGAGAGCACCCATACCAGCCACAGCGCCAGAGCGGACGCCAGCAGATTCCGAAGGATCCGCCATTTCCGGTTGGCGTATGTTCTCCTCCGCCTCATGGCTCCGCCTCCTCCCAATAAAGCCGCATGGTCCAGTCCCCGGCGGGATAGCTCAGCTCCATCCACTCCGCCTGCCGGACTTCCCCTGCGGAGAATTTCAGCATGACATACCAGCCCCCCAGATCCGCACTGCTGACGGTGTGGGTCTTCCCTGCGTGGCCGAACCAAGGCTCTCTGTTATCAGGATAATAGGCGCTGAACCACTCCGAAGTCATTTTGCTGGGCCGTCCGCTGAGGCCCACGCTCTGATTGTGCAGCACCGTCCCGTCGCTGAGAGTCAGAATCAAATCATCCCGGACGTCCTCCGGACAACCGTACCAGAAGTGCTCCGGCTCCAGCCGCAGCAGGCATTGGCCCTGCCAGAACTGATCCTGATATCCCCACCAGCAGCCCTTCACCACGGACAGCGTATAGTCCTCCCCTATTGGGACGGTCTCCCCGGTCAGAGCGCCCCGCACTTCATAGACCTCTCGGCCCGCCTCCTGATTGATTGTCTGATAGGGAGACAGCTCCTCCTGGTACATTCCCAAATCCTCCGGCGGAAAGAACGTATTTTTTGCCCGGTGGAGCCACTGCCCCATCGGTTCCGCCCCCAGGAACAGGGCCGTCACCAGTGTCAAAATCAGCACCGCCCGGCTGGCCACCCACAGCCAGCCTAACCAGGGCTTATGGACCCGGTCCAGAGCCCTGCCGATTTCCTCCGGATCTCCCATGGCATCCAACGCCTGCTGCTCTGCCAGTTTCCATGGGTAGTCCAGCCGCTCCAGGTCCCGGACATGATCCTCGTAGTGGGCGGTCAATTCCTTTTCGATGTCTTTTCGATCCGGCCAGAAGCGCACTTGTGCCAGTACCGTAGCCCGCCAGGCCCGAAAGTTTTCCATGTGCCTACCTCCCGGAATATCCGTGCATTTCTCCTTCTCTTACGGGAACTCCTCATACACCCGCTCCTCAATGTGCTTTCCGTCAGCGTCGTATAGGCGCAGGGTCGTGGAGTCGCCTGAAAACCAGCCCCTGAACAGCTGATTCTCCTGCTGAGCCAAGAGGCTCTCCTTCTCCGGCAGGGTCTTGCGCATCAGGGAAAAGGTAAAGCAGTTGTTCTCCTCCCGCTCTCCCCGGATCAAATAGGTCCCCACAAACTGCACCTCCGGCAGGCTCGCCGTTACTTCCAGTTCCGCAGAGGCGACTCCTTCCAGCCGTCCCACCAGGGTAAATACCGGGTAGCTATACAAGTTCTCCCGCCGTCCAGACCTGTCACACTTCAGGGAATACCACTCCCCCACTTTCTCCTGCTTCGTATTGGTCAGGCAAAAGCCAAGAGGGGTCCGTTCATAATAGACATTCAGAATCCGATCTCCCGTCCAGGCATAGAGGGTGCCGTCCCTCCTGCACAGAGGCTGGGAAGTTCCCGGGACGATCAGATGCTGACGCTCCGCTCGGCGGAGCAGCCCTGACTGCGTCCAGCAAGGGAAATCCAGCATCCATGCTGTCAGGAACAGGGCCAGGGCTATCACTGTAAAATTGCGGAGAATCCTCTGTTTTCGGTTCAGTCGTGGAATCCTCATTTCCCATCCTCCCACTCCAGGCGGAAGGTAAAGCCCTCTCCGCTCTCACAGGTCAGTTCCAGCCACTGAGGACGAAATCCATTCTGGAAATAAATGGTCACCCAATAAGTTTCGTAGAAGGGTGTTTTCTCCTGGGGACCGACCTGTATGTAGCCGCCCCAGCGGGCGCGCCGCTCCTCTACGGTATAGTCAAAGTATTCCATAGAGCTGGTGTACTGCCCCGCCTCATCATCCACAGCCGACATCTGCCGGAGTGCCGGAGCCGGGCCGCCATCCCAGAATCGCCCATCCTCCACAGTCAGCAGTATGGAGGCCGCATAGTAAGGACCGTCATTTCCATCTCCCCACAAAGCGGCATAGGGAACGGAAATATGATATCCACAGCGGTCCACGCTGCCTCCTGCGGTCACCGCCTCCCGGGTCCAGGCGGCTGTGGGATCATAGTGAAATCCATCCGGCTCATATTCATCCATCTCATCCGGCTTCTCCGGAAAGCGGAGATCCTCCGCCACATTCTGCCAGTAGCCGGTGGCATATACCAGCACCAGCGCTAGGCACACCGTCACAGCCACCTGGCTGACCATCCACAACCAGCCCAGCCATGGCTGATGAACCCGGTCCAAGGCCTTGCCCACGATCTCCGGGTCCCCCATGGCATCCAATGCCCGCTGTCGCGCCAGCTCCGTGGGATATTCCAGCCGCTCCAGATCCTGGACATGATCCTCGTAGTGAGCGGTCAGCTCCTGGGCAATAGACTCCCGATCCGGCTTGAATCGCACCTGGGCCAACGCTGTAGCCTGCCAACTGCGAAAATCATTCATTGACTGTACCTCCCCGCCAAACAAGCCTCGACTATCTATGTTTAGTATTGCATAGATAGTCGAGGCTTGTCAAGTGAGTCTTCTATTTTTCCGGCAGCAGGGGCGAATACATCATAATGGCGTCATTGGCAAAGAGGAACTCCTCCCTCAGCAGCGTTCCATCCAAATCAAATACTCGACGAAACAACTCGTTGTGGCGGATATATCCTCCCCAAGAGGCCTGATCCATCCTGGCATTGCGCTCCAGGATCTCATACTGAACTTTCTGCGGAACCTCTGCCCGCCATTCTCCCTCCAGGTGGGTTTCCCCCACCCGCACGCATAACTGGAAACACTGATCCGTATCATTGCGGATCATAAGATCCCGGTGGGGATAGGCACAGGTCGCACCGCTGCCAAAGGGCTGGGTGCGGTTACTGTCCGGAAAGACATCGTGGGAATGGCGGTAGCGCTCCACCACGGTCAGCGGGGTATGCAGGGTCATCCAGAAAATCAGGTTGGATAACTGACACAGCCCCCCTCCCACATCGGAGCCGATCCGGCCAAGGAACAGCACCATACCCTCACGATATCCTTTTTTGCGGGAGGGTTTCCCAATCAAACGCCAATAACTGAATGTCTCCCCCGGACGAAGCACTACTCCGTTTAACCGCGCAGCAGCCAACTGCAGATTGACGACTTTGTTTTTCTGCAGTTCCATCTCCTCCCCGCGCAAATGTCGATAGAGCGGCGTAGCGTGAGAGGTTTGTATATACGGCAGGGATACGCTCTGACGTTGGGAGGCCCAATGGTATCGAGGAGAACACCATAGTAAATAGCGCTTCCCAGCATAATAGGCTTTTCCCAGCCGCAGGCGCAGCCAGCTGCGGGGGATTGGAGGCCGAAGCTGGCGGTTTTTGGGATCTACCATTATAATTCCTCCTTTTGGGCCAGCATAGCACATATCGGCTTCACAAATCCTCTCAAATAAGCAACAAATAAAAAAGAAGCGAGAGCCCAAAGGCTCTCGCTTGTGGTGTTGGCGCTACCTATCTTCCCGGGCCGTCGCCAGCCAAGTATTGTGGGCAGAAACGAGCTTA
>NZ_DAWBAJ010000063.1:0-9596 GCF_052306735.1 Dysosmobacter sp.
ATTGGCGCGGCGGCCGTGCTGCTACCGGCAACATCATCCCCTCCTCCACCGGCGCCGCCAAGGCTGTGGGCAAGGTCATCCCCGAGCTCAACGGCAAGCTCACCGGCATGTCCATGCGCGTCCCCACCCTGGATGTCTCCGTGGTGGATCTGACCGCCAAGCTGGAAAAGCCCGCCACCTATGAGCAGATCTGCGAGGCCATGAAGGCCGCTTCCGAGGGCGAGCTGAAGGGCGTTCTGGGCTACACCGACGAGGATGTTGTTTCCTCCGACTTCCTGGGCGATCCCCGCACCTCCATTTTCGACAAGAAGGCCGGCATTGCCCTCACCGACACCTTCGTGAAGGTGGTCTCCTGGTACGACAACGAGTGCGGCTACTCCAACAAGATGGTGGATCTGATCCGCTACATGTCCTCTGTGGACCACAAGTAATTTTCCCCGCATCTTCCGCCCCGGGCCCTTTGGCCCGGGGCTTTTTTGCACCTTTTGCCGGAACGGGCGCCGCCGGGCAGCAAAAAAGCGCCGGTTGCCCGGCGCGGCCTCCCATGTACAGCACAACCCCCCGCTCGCTCCAACGACGAACGGGGGGCCTACTCCTGGATCGGATTTTCCAATACTTTTACCTCTTGCTTTCTTTGACTACCGCTGGATCCCAGTCATGCTTGGGGAAATCAATCAGGAAACTCGGGGAAACTCAGGTATTTGCCAATCCTTAAAACATCGGTTACACGCAGATTCTTGCTCTGGTCTTTACCAAAACTTCTCTCGTGTGGCTCATCATAGTGAGGTGTGTTTCGTTTTTGGGTTCTTCCGGAGTTCGCGCGGTTTTAATGTGGACTGGTTTCCATACGGCGCTGGGATGAGGATGAATTTGAACCTCTGAGCTTCTTAGCCCATTGGACTCACTCCCTTCCTGTGTCTACAATGTACAATACTTTTCTGAAAATGTCAAGTGCATTTGTGCAATTTTACATTTTTCATAAATGCAAATCGATTGCCGTCAGCAAGGTGCACAAATGTGGGGCCGAGTGCACCCTCACCCCTCCAACTGCCGCAAAAAGGCCGCTGCACAGAGCCCCGGATCCTCCCGGAACGCCGCCCTCAGGGCCTCGAGATTCTCCTCGCTGTGCTCGATCTCGCAGCTCAGGCGGCGCACCGCCTCGGAAAAGCCGCATACTCCCGCCAGGCGCTGGGCGGTGAGTACCATCAGCACACACAGCTGCGCCCGGCCCAGCAGGTCCCCGTCGTTCACCGTCTTGAGAAGATAGCGGAAGGCAAAGTATGCCCCCACCCGCTCCAGCAGCGCCTCCGGCACCGGCACATCCTCCGCCGCCGCTGCCCGGCCCAGGAGGTCCCGCCAGTCACCGTCCAGGGCCTCCAGGCCGGAGAGCACCTCCAGGGCGTGGGGAAAGAGCCCCGGCCCGGCGGGGACTTCCACCTCCGGCGCCTCCCACTGCGCCGCCAGGTCCGCCAGCTCCTCCCCCCGGTCGGCATCCAGAACCGCCTGTGCCTCCAGGGCCAGCAGCAAAAACCGCTCCATCCGCGCCTCCAGCGGCCGCTGCCGCGCCTCCAGTTCCCGGAGCATCCGGTCCCGGAGAGGCACCAGCCCCGCAAGCCATGGGTCCCCGGGCTCTCCCGCCTCCGCCGTCTGCCGCTCCGGGAAGGTCAGGGGAGCCTCACTCCCCAGCAGCAGCTCCAGGGCCGCCGGGCAGGAGGCGCTGAGACTCACCTCCCGGAAGGGGCCGTAGTCCTCAGTAAAGCGGGGATGGGCCCGGCAGGTGACGGAGGTGGCCTCCGGCCCCAGCTGCCGGTGGATCTCGCACAGGTTCTCCCCGTCCAGAAAGGGGCAGCGGCCGCCGGAGAGGGGGAAGCAAACATCTCCGTCTTCGTCCACCGCCATGGCGGCGCGGAGCTTCTCCCCCAGAGGGCCGGGAACTGTTCCATAAAGGCGGGCGGTCTCCTCATCAATGACCACCTCCCACTTTTCACAGCAGGTGTGGGGGCACGCTCCCGCCAGGCAGCGGAACGCCCCGTAATAATCCGGTTCCCGGACACGCATGATCCTCTCTCCTCTCAGTCTGTCAGTTCTTCGGGGCGCAGCAGGTGGAAGTGGTTCTTCCGGAAGGTCAGCACCCCCTCGTCCCGGAGCTTGCCCAGGGCGGCGGACATGGCGCTGCGGTCCACCGCCAGAAAATCCGCCAGCTGTTGGCGGTCCAGGGGAATGTCGAACTCCGGCGTCCCCGCCGCCAGGGCCGCGGCGGAGAGATAGCTCAGGAGCTTGTCCCGGGTGGTGCGCCGGGCCATGTGCCCCATCTTCCGGGTGAGGGCCAGGTTCTTCCCCGCCAGCAGCGCCGTGAGATTTTCCGTCAGCCGGGCGTGGAAAGTACAGGCGTTGGAGCAGCCGGAGAGGGCCCGGCGGGCGTCAAGAAACAGCACCTCCGTCTCCCCCGCGGCCAGGACCGTCACCTCCAGAGGCTCCCCGGCCAGCGCGTAGGACTCGGCAAAGACATCCCCAGGCCCCGCCAGCCCCACGATGGTGCGGCTGCCCCAGAAGTCCTCCTTTACCACGTGGACGGCGCCGGAGAGCACCAGCCCCAACCGCGCCGTCCGCTCTCCCCGGCGCAGCACCGTCTCCCCCTTTCCATAGCGGCGGCGGGTGGCCTCCACGCACCCCAGCAATGCCTCCAGTTCCTGGGGATCAATCCCCCGGAACAGAGGCGAGGGGAGCATCTCCGGTACGATTTCCAAAAAAATTCCCCCTTTTGTTGGAAATCCAACATACTTTTTATCCTGATTGTACGATACTATCCACAACAAAGCAAGAACAACGTTTGAAACGGAAAAAAGGAGAAACACTATGATTCGGAGGATCATTGAAATCGACCGGGAAAAGTGCAACGGCTGCGGCGCCTGCGCGGCGGCCTGCCACGAGGGTGCCATCGGCATGGTGGACGGCAAGGCCCAGCTGCTGCGGGACGACTACTGCGACGGCCTGGGAGACTGCCTGCCCACCTGCCCCACCGGCGCCATTACCTTTGTGGAGCGGGAGGCGGCCGCCTATGACGAGGCGGCGGTCAAGGCCCGGCAGGCCGCCCAGGCTGCTCCCCTGCCCTGCGGCTGCCCCGGCAGCGCCGCTGCGGTGCTGCGGGGAGGAGAGAGCTGCTGCGACGCGGCCTCGGCTGCCGCTCCTGCAGCGGCAGGCCCGGTGTCGGAGCTGCGCCAGTGGCCGGTACAGCTCAAACTCCTGCCGGTGGAGGCCCCCTACTACAACGGGGCAAAGCTCCTGGTGGCGGCGGACTGCACCGCTTTCTCCCGGGCGGACTTCCATGAGCGGTTCATGCGGGGCCGCATCACCGTCATCGGCTGTCCCAAGCTGGATGAGGGGGACTACACGGAGAAGCTCACGGAGATCCTCCGCCGCAACGACATCCGGGAGGTCACCGTGGTGCGCATGGAGGTGCCCTGCTGCGGCGGCATCCAGCGCGCCGTGGAAAACGCCCTGCGGGCAAGCGGCAAGTTCCTTCCCTGGCAGGTAGTGACCCTGGGCCGGGACGGAACCATTCTGGACTGAGTGAATTTTGAATCTGAAAGGAGATCTTGCTATGAACGCCATTGTCAACGATACCTGCATCGGCTGCGGCCTGTGCGCCGGCACCTGCCCCCTGGTCTTCACCATGGGAGACGACGGCCTGGCCCACGGCGGCGAAGTGCCCGCCAACCAGGAGGGTGCCGCCCAGGAGGCCCGGGACGGCTGCCCCGTCTCCGCCATCTCCCTGGAGGAGTGAGCCTATCACCTCATCAGCGCCCCGGAGCGTTCTGCTCCGGGGCGCTGATTTTTCACGTATTGTCCCGGCTGATGGGCTCCCGCAGCAAAAGGCGCCGCAGGGCCTTGCCGTTGAAGGGGATCAGGGGGTAGAGGTAGCCCCGGCCCACGATGGGTTTGGTGGTGGCCAGCAGCACCAGGATCCCCAAAAAGCCCAGCACGAACCCCCACACGTCAAAGAGGGCGGTGATGATCAGCAGCGCCACCCGCAGCAGCTTGAAGGCGTATCCCAGCTCGTAGCTGGGCTGGGCAAAGCCGGCGATGGAGACGAAGGCCATATACACCAGCACCTCCGGCCCCAGCCACTTGGCCTGGACGGCGAAGTCTCCCAGAATCAGGGCGCCCAGCAGGGAGAAGGAGTTGGACAGGGCGTCGGGGGTGTTGAGAGAGGCCAGCTTCAGCACGTCGATGAGGAACTCCACCACCAGCAGCTGCCAGAGAAGAGACAGCGACGCCGGCTCCGGCGGGGAGAGGAAGTCCAGCCACTCCGGCAGCCGGTCCGGGGAGCTGACCATCAGGTACCAAGCAGGGGTGATGAGCAGGGAGATCACAAACACCACCACCCGCAAAATCCGCAGGTACGTGCCGATAATTGGGGGAAAATAGTAGTCGTTGACCTCCTGGGTGAAGTCGAAAAAGGAGGTGGGCAGCAGCATGGCGGAGGGAGAAGTGTCCACCATCACCACCACGGATCCCTCCATGATGCAGGCGGCGGCGGTGTCCGGCCGCTCCGTGTAGCGGGCCTTGGGAAAGGGGTTGTACCACTGCTTGGGGCGGATGGCCTCCGCCAGGCTCTCCTGCCCCATGGACAACGCGTGGAGGTCGATGCCCTCCAGCTTCTGACGGATCTGCTCCAGGAGCTTGGGATCAGCCCGGTCATTGAGGTAGCAGAGCACGATATCCGTCTTGGAGCGCCCTCCCGCCCGGTGGGGCTCCATGGTCAGGTGGGGATCCCGGATGCGGCGGCGCAGCAGCGCAAGATTCGGTACCAGCGCCTCCACAAAGCCCTCGTGGGCCCCCCGGAGCACCCGGCCGTCGGCGGGCTCCTCCACCCCCCGGCCCGGGTAGTTCTTGGCATCCATCATGGCGGCGCCGCTGACGCCTTCCATCAAAAGGAGGCTCTTGCCCAAAAGCACCGAGGTGACGATGTCGTCCCGGTCGAAGCTCACGTCCGCCTCCATGAAGGTAACGCACCCGTCCACGAACTGCTGCATCTCGGTAATGTCCGCCACCGCCTGGGGCGGCAGGGACAGCCAGAAGGCCCCCATCCGCTCCAGCACCGCGTCGCCGCCGAAGCCGTCGATGACCCAGATGCGCCCCCGGCGGCCTCCGATGCGCAGGTCCCGGCTCACGATGTCGCAGCTGCGGTTCACCCCCAGCACATCGTCAAACCAGCGGACGTTTTCGGTATAGTCGTTGGAAATTTGTTCCATGGGCATCCTCCCCTCTGTTTCCAGGGTAGTATGCGCCGTTTTCCACAGTCTATCCCCCAAAGAGAGCAAAGGACCGGAGCCGCAGCTCCGGTCCTGGTATTTCCTTATGCTTTCACCGGCGGGAAGGTCAGGGTAAAGGTACTGCCCCGGCCAGGTTCGCTCTCCAGCTCCACCCGGGCCCCCAGATAGGCGGCGCCGTGCTTGACGATGGAGAGGCCCAGTCCCGTGCCGCCGCTGGAGTGGCTCTTGTCCACCCGGTAGAACCGCTCGAACACCCGGCTCTGGGCGTCCCGGGGGATGCCGATGCCGGTGTCCGCCACGGCCACCCGGGCCCCTTGGGGCGTGTTCTCCACGGTGACAGTGACGCTGCCTCCCTGGCGGTTGTAGGCCACGGCGTTGTCGCAGAGGTTGTAGACCACTTCCTCCACGATCTGGGGCACACCCCGGGCCAGGGCCGTCTCACCCCGGAGCTCCAGCGTGACGTCCTTGCGCTTTGCGGCATCGGCGAGCTGCTCCAGCACCCGTCCGGCAAGCTGGTGGAGATCCACCGTCTCCCAGGTGCCGGCGGGGCCTCCCTCGTCCAGGCGGGAGAGCTTGATGATGTCGTTCACCAATCCGATGAGCCGCTCCGTCTCCCGGCGGATGTTGCCGGCAAAGTGGGGAATGTCCACCGGCTGGACCATGTTGTTCTCCAGGATCTCCGCGGTGCCCAGGATGGAAGTCAGGGGCGTTTTCAGCTCGTGGGAGACGTTGGCGGTAAACTCCCGGCGCAGCGCCTCCCGCTGCTCCTTCTCCGTCACGTCCAGGATCACCAGCACGGCGCCAGTGACACGGCCGTCCCGCTCCACGGGATTGGCCAGCACCCGGCGGCACTCATCGTCCCGCTCCAGCAGCTCCTCGCAGCGGCGGCCCGCCAGGGCCTCCTCCACGCAGCGGCGGAAGCCCGCCTCCCGGTTGAGCTCCAGGGCACTGGCGCCCTCCTCTCCCGGCTGCCGGGCCCGCAGCAGCCGCACCGCTGCGGAGTTGTAGCTGAGGACCCGGGTCTCCGGGTCGATGACCAGGAAGCCCTCGCTCATGTTCTCGGTGATGGCGGTGAACTCTTGCTGGCGGCGGCGCAGATCCAGCATCTGCTGGTGGATCTGGCGGCGCTGGCTGCGCAGCTTGGTGAGCAGGGGCGCAAGCTCCTCATAGGTGTCCGCCCCGGAGGGGTCGTTGGGATCGATGGCGTTGATGGGGCGCACGATTTTCTTTGCCACCGCAGAGGAAAGCACCAGCGCCAGCACCAGTACCAGCAAAACCATCACCGCCACCGGCTGGAGCACCTGTACCACCAGCGTCCAGGCGGAGTACTGAGTATCCGACAGGCGCAGCACCGTCCCGTCGGTGAGGCGCAGCGCATAATAGATGGTCTGCTGGGCCAGGGTGTCGGAATAGCGCACCGCCCAGCCCTTACCCAGCTGCAGCGCCTCCCGGATCTCCTCTCTTTGGGCGTGGTTATCCAGGTCGTCGGCAGGCTCGGTGTTGTCATAGAGGACGGTACCGTCGCCGTCCACCCAGGTGACCCGGTCATTCCCGGGCAGTCCCGATTCCAGATAGGCCTCGCCGTCCAGCTCCACGCCCCGGGCGGCATACTCCGTCCGCACGGCCAGTTCGTTGAGCACCCGATCCTGGAAATACCCATAGAGCACCCCGGTGATGAGCACCAGGCTCGCCAGCAGCACCGCCATGGATACCGCCAGGATGGAGCGAAAGATCTGTTTTGTCATATTCCCGCTCCCCCGTCAGCTCTCTGCGGCGATCTTGTAGCCGTAGCCCCGGACCGTCTCGATGTACGCCCCCGCAGGGCCCAGCTTCTGGCGCAGCGTCCGGATATGGACGTCCACGGTGCGGCTCTCCCCGGTATAGGCGTAGCCCCACACCTGCTCCAAAAGCTGCTCCCGGGAGAACACCTGCCCCCGGTGCGCCAGCAGCAGCCGCAGCACCTCGAATTCCTTCTGGGTGAGGCTCACCGCCTCCCCGGAGACGTGGACGGTGTGTCGGCCGGGATCCACCTCCAGCACGCCGCAGCGGTAGCGGACCTCCTGAGTGTCCCGGTGTGTCCGGCGCAGCTGCACCCGGATGCGGGAAAGGAGCTCCAGCATGCCGAAGGGCTTGGCCACATAGTCGTCGGCGCCGCTGTCCAGCCCCACCACCTTGTCGTACTCGGTGCCCTTGGCGGTGAGCATGATGACGGGGACGGCGGCGGTGCGCCCGTCCTGACGGAGCTTTTTCAAAACGGTGAGGCCGTCCTCCTCCGGCAGCATGATGTCCAGCAGCACCAGCTCCGGCACTTCCTCCTCCACCGCCTTCCAGAACTCCGAGGGCAGCGGGAAGCCCCGGGCGGGCAGGCCCTGGCTGTTGAGGGTATAGATGACGAAATCCCGGATGCTGCCGTCATCCTCCAGTAAATAGATCATTGGCTCTTCCTCCTACCGCCGCCTCAGATCAGCGGCTGCTCATTGATCATGAGCTTGAATTGCAGGCCCAGCGTCTCCGCGGCCTTGCGGCAAAGGAGCATCCGCCCCATGAAGATTTCAAAGTAGTCCATGACGGAGCCGTACTTGGTATCCACCCACAGCTTCAGCTTGATGAGGGTATGCTCCTCGTTGATCTTCAGCTGAGACTTCTTCACCGAGTAGTTCACCCGGTCGTGGATATCGAAGGTGGCCATGTCCCGGTTGCGCACCCGGCTGCGGCGCACGTCGGACTTGTCCGCCAGGATCAGCGCCGCCGCCACAGCGTTCACCGGCTGACCGGTGCCTTCGTCGTGGTTGCCGATGGCGGTGACGATGGTGGCGATCTCCTCCGGGTCGCAGTCCAGATTGTCCAGGATCCGGAAGGCCATGACGGCGCCGGACTGGGAGTGGTCGATGCGGTTGACCAGATTCCCGATGTCGTGGAGGAACCCGGCGATCCGGGCCACTTCCACCGTCCGCTCCGGATAGCCCAGGGTGGAGAGGATATAGGCGGCGTTCTCCGCCACCACCGTCACATGGGCAAAGCTGTGCTCCGTAAAGCCCAGGGCGATGAGCGACTCGTCCGCCCGCTGGATATAGGTGCGGATAGCCGTGTTGTTTTTCACGTCTTCATACGTGAGCATTTGAGATCCTCTCCTTTTCTTTATGGAAGCAGGCGCGGCCGGTTCCCGGAACCCCGCCGCGCCGTCCGATTCAGTTTGCGGAGGGATGGATCCCCGTGATGGAGTATTCCACCCACTCGGCCACGTTGGTGGCGTGGTCGCCGATACGTTCCAGGTACTTGGCCACCATCAGGATGTCCAGGCCCTCCTCCCCGGCGTCGGGGCTCTGGCGCAGGAAGGTGATGAGCTCCCGCTTCACCTGGTTGAACAGCTCATCCACCTGATCGTCCGCCCGGCACACCGCCCGAGCCAGCTCCAGGTCCCGCCGGACGAAGGAGTCCACGCTGTCGGTGACCATGCCGATGACCGCCCGGGTCATCTCCGCGATATGCAGGCAGTCGCCGTTGGGCAGCGTGATATAGGGCACCAGGTCCGCGATGTCCGCCGCCTGGTCGCCGATGCGCTCCAGGTCGGAGATCATCTTCAGCGCAGCGGAGATCTCCCGCAGGTCCTTGGCAACAGGCTGCTGCTGCAAAAGGAGCTTCAAACAGCGGTTTTCCACCTCCCGCTCCTTCTGGTCGATCTCCCGCTCCGCCTCCTGGGCACTCTCCGCCAGATCCCGGTCGCCCTTCAAAAGGGCCTCCGCCGCGGCGGAGATGGCGTCCTCGCACAGCGCGCCCATCTGGATCATTTCCACATGCAGCTGCTCCAGCTGCTCATCAAACCGATTTCTCACGTTATCCGAACCTCCCCGTGATGTAATCCTCGGTACGCTTCTCCGTGGGATTGGAGAAGATCTGCTCCGTCTTACCGAATTCCACCAGATCTCCCAGCAGGAAGAAGGCGGTGTTGTCGGAGACACGGGCGGCCTGCTGCATATTGTGGGTGACCATGATGACAGTATACTTGCTTTTCAGCTCCACCGCAAGGTCTTCGATCTTGGAGGTGGAAATGGGGTCCAGGGCGCTGGTGGACTCATCCATCAGCAGCACCTCCGGCTCCACGGCCAGGGCCCGGGCGATGCAAAGGCGCTGCTGCTGGCCGCCGGAGAGGCCCAGGGCGCTCTTTTTCAGCCGGTCCTTCACCTCGTCCCAGATGGCGGCGGAGCGCAGGGAGTTCTCCACGATCTCGTCCAGCTTGGCCCGGGAGCGGATGCCGTGGGTCCGGGGGCCGTAGGCCACGTTGTCATAGATGCTCATGGGGAAGGGATTGGCCTTCTGGAA
>NZ_DAWBAJ010000064.1:0-8329 GCF_052306735.1 Dysosmobacter sp.
TAGTTGTAGTCGGTAAAGCTGTATACAAATGTGAAAATCAGGGGATAGGCAGTCATGACCAGCAGCACCACCAGGGTGGGAGTGAGCATGCCGATCCCGAAGCGTTTGGTAGCCGCCTGGGCGCTATTCAATTTTACAATGCCATTATTCTTCATGATGACGACCTCACAATTTGGAGAGGTTTCACCCGGAGGTCCGGGCCGCTTTGGAATGGGGCCGGGACGCCATGCGGCGTCCCGGCCGCCCGATATGCTGAGTTATCGCTGGGAAAAATCGCGTCAGCCGGCCATCAGATCCTCCAGCTGGCTCTGGGCATAAGCAAGGCCCTCATCGATGGTCTTGGTACCCTGGATGATGTTATCCATCTCAGTGCCCAGGATGTTGGTGAACTCGGTCCACTCCTCAATGACAGGACGGTATACGCCGGTCTCCAGAGCGCCGCAGACGGTCTCCAGGTGGGGATAGGTCTGCAGGACAGTCTCATCCAGCAGGCTGGAGTAACGGCAGGGCACGCCGCCGTTTTCAATGGAAGCCTTCTGGACCTCGGGGCTCATCACGTATTCCAGCAGCTCCAGGGCCAGATCCTTGTGGGGAGCGTTGTTGGGGATGCCGATGCACCACACGCCCTGCAGGGCCACGGCGTCCACAGGATCAGAGTCGTCGGTGAGCTTGGTGGGGATGGTGGTGTAGTTGGCGGGGCCGTCGGCGGTGGGCACGTACCAGCCGGGCCAGATCTGGGCCATGGCGGTCTCGCCGGCGGTGACGGAGGCCACGATGTCGTCCTTATCCAGAGTGCTGCCCAGCTCGTACAGGGCCAGGTATTCCTCCATGGCGGCCTTGAACTCGGGGGTATCCACGGTGGGCTGGTTGTTTTCATCCACGACCCAGCCGCCATGGACCACCAGGTGAGGCAGGAAGTCGGAGAGGATGTTGTCGGCGCTGCCGCCGCGGATCAGGAAGCCGTTCTTGCTGGAATCGGCAGCCTTGGTCTTCTGAGCCACGTCCATGATGTCGGCAAAGCTGTCGATATCCTCGGGAGCGTAGCCGGCATCGGAGAGCAGCTGCTTGTTGTACATCATGACGGTGACGTTGCCGTAGTAGGGAGCCAGGTACACGTCCTCGCCCACCTTGCAGATGGTGGTGGTGGCGGGGATGATGTCCTTGTCAAAGCTGTAGCCCATCTCGGTGAGGTTGGCCAGGACGCCGTTGGCGGTGAACTCAGCCATCCAGGAGCCGTCCACCATGCACAGGTCATAGGTACCCTCAGCGTTCACGGCGTCCAGCGCAATGCCGGTGTGCAGATCATCGAAAGACATCAGCAGCACTTCGATATCCACATTGTGCTCTTCTTCGAAGGCAGGCAGGCATTTTTCCAGGACCTCGCCGTAGGCGCCGCCACGCAGAATCAGCGTCATCTTGGTGGGTTCGCCGGAGCCGCCGCCTCCTTCACCACCGGTATCCGTGGAATCACCGCCGCCGCAGGCAGCCAGGGACAGCGTCATGCCAAGGGCCAGGAGCAGTGCAAGCAGTTTCTTCATTTTCATTTCCTCCTAGTCTTTTTTTGTGGGAACTCTTCTTTCCTTCAGGGATGCCGAAATCGCCGGGAATCTATTTTGTTACTCTTTGACAGCGCCGCTTGACAAACCGGAGATCAAGTAGTTCTGTGCAAAGATCACAAACAGGGTAATGGGGATCACGGAAATAACGCCGCCGGCGGCCACCAGGCCGAAGTTGGTGAGGTTATCCTCCGTGTTGAGGACAGACAGGGCCAGGGGCACCGTGTAGTTGGAGGGGCTGCGGGTGAAGATGACGGTGTAAGTGTACTCGTTCCAGGCATACATGAACGAGAGCATGGCCACCGCCGCGATGCCGGGGGCCACCAGGGGCAGCACAATCCGGCAGAACAGCTGCCACTCTGTGGCGCCGTCCACCTTGGCGCTCTCCTCAATTTCCTCCGGCAGATCCCGGAAGAAGCTGATGAGGAACCAGATGATCAGGGGCACATTGATGAGCACGCAGGCCAGGACCACCGGCAGCTTCGTGTTGAGAATGCCGATCTTGCTGAACATGGTGTACAGCGGGATGGTGAAGGCCACGGGGGGCAGCACACGCACCAGCAGCACCCAGTAGGTCATGGGACGCTTGAGCCCGAAGCGAAAGCGCTGGCGGGCAATGATATACGCCGCGCAGATGCCCACGATCAGGGAGATCACCAGTGAGGCACTGGTGGTCTGAAGGCTGTTGATGGTAGCCTGCCCAAAGCCCTTATCCGTAAAGAGGGAAACAAAATGCTCCAGCGTCAGAGAGCCGGGAATGAGGGAAATGTGTCCCTGCATTTCCTCCGTAGGACGGATGGCCATGGCCACCAGCCAGTAGATGGGGAAAAGGGAGATAAAGAGCAGCACCGCGCAGCCTACCCCTTTTGCCGCCGTACTCAAGATCCTCTTTCTTTTCATGCGAACATCCTCCTAAAAAGCCGAATTCCGACCTGCTGAGTATAACGGTCTTCTGTAAAAGGGACCATCGTGTCCCGGAAAAAACCATGTAAAATTTTGTAAAATCAGGATCTCAACTGGAGCGCCGCACCACCAGCCGGGTGGGCACCACCGTCAGCCGGGGGACGTGCTCCTCCCCGCAGAGCACCGCCTTGAGCCGCTCCACACAAAGCAGTCCCATTTGGCGGCAGTCGATATGGACGCTGGTGAGCTCCGGCTCCGTCAGGGCGCAGGCGGTGGAATCGTCGTATCCCACCACCGCCAGATCCTCCGGCACCCGCAGGTGCAGCCGGGCAGCGGCTTTGAGCGTAGCAGCGGCGATGATGTCGTTGGCCGCAAAGACGGCCGAGGGCCGGTCCGGCCGGTCCAGCAGCTCCAGGGCTGTCTGGGTGGCATCCGAAACATTGGGATTGCACAGCTTGATGTCCTCGTCCCGCACCGGCAGCCCGTGGTCCTCCATGACCTCCAGAAACGCGCTGTACCGCTCTCCGGTAATATAGGGAGCAAACCGGCCCGCCAGCATCCCGATGCGCCGGTGTCCCCGCTCCATCAGGTGCTCCACCGCCTGGCGCACGCCGCCCCGCTCGTCGGAGACCACGCAGGGAAGGTCAAATCCCGCCATGCGGTTGTTCACCAGCACCACCGCCACATTCTTGCTCTGGAACTCGCTTACCAGCTCCGCCTGGGCGTCGCCGCCCAGGATCACGCCCTCCACCTGTTTGCTCTGGGCGGTAGCGGAGGCCTGGCTCCAGTCCTCCGCCGTGGAGATCAGCAGCAGGTAGTCCGAGCCGTTGGTCTCCCGCATGATGCCCTCGCAGATGCTGGCGTAGAACTCGTCGAGAATGGTGGCGCCCTTCTTGCAGATGAGAAAGGCGATCTTGTCCGTCCGCTGCCGGGCCATAGCCCGGGCGATGGCGTTGGGGGAGTAGTGCAGGGCCGCCGCCGCCTCATAGACCTTGCGCCGGGTGCCCTCCCGCACCTTCTCCGGCTCGGAAAACGCCCGGGAGATGGTGGCGGTGGATACCCCGGAGAGCCGGGATACATCATAAATGGTGGGGTTCATACGAGCCTCCCCTTTACAGCCCGATGTAAGCGCTTACAAAAAAATCTTCCACAAACGGGGCAGGGCCTGATCACCCTGCCTGTGTACAAATTAACGGTACCATTTGTAGCGAAAGAAATCAAGGGCTTTTTGGCAATTTTATTATATTTTCCCATAAACTTAACATAGATTTTATATATTTCGACAATTTATGCAACCGTTTACATCTTATTTCCCACACTTCCGCGTTGACAAGGGCCCCCGGCGTCTCCTATACTGGAAGAAATTCAGGAACCGGGGCGCATCCCCGGCAAAGGAGGGCGTCGCCTTGAAAAAACGGGGAAGCCTTTGGAAAAAAGTGGTGGACACGGCGGCGGACACCTCGCCGGTGATGCAGACGGCAGGGCGGATCGCCCTGCTGGCGGTAGGGAACCTTTTGTGGCTGGTGTGCTCTCTTCCGGTGGTGACGGCAGGGGCCGCAGCGGCGGGGCTTTACACCGTGCTCTTTGACCGGGTCACCTTTGACCAGGCTCCGGGCGCCTTTTTCCGGGGCTGGCGGCAGCGCTGGAAGACTGCCACCACCGTGTGGCTGCCGGTGCTGGCGGTGGGCGCGGTGCTGGGCGGCGCCTGGCGCATCGTGGTGACGGAGCAGCTCACAAACGCCTTTTTCCCAACGGGGCCGCTGCTGCTGGTGACGGCGGTGTGGGCCATTGTGGCTCAGTGGCTCCTCCCGGTGCTGTGCATCCGGGACGGCTCCTGGACCGAGACTTTCCGGGATGCGGCGCTGTTGGGTCTGGGGGAGCTGTGGCGCTCGGCGGTGATGGCGGCGGCGGACGGAGCCTGTCTGCTGGCCTTTGCATGGTGCGCCTTCTCCCGTTCTGTCACTGCCTGCGGGCTGTGGGCCCTCTTCGGCTTCTCCCTGGCGGCGGCTGTGAAGGTTTGGCTGGCCCGGCCGGTGCTGTGTCCCAAGGAAGAATAACGGGCTTTTGCCCCAAAAGCACGAAAAAGAGACGCCTGTCACGGCGTCTCTTTTGCTTCTCCCGTTGGGGGGCAGTTTTCAGATATCCAGCTCCAGCGTCACCGGGCAGTGGTCGGACCCCAGCACGTCCGTGAGGATCCCTGCCTCCGCCACCTTGTCCCGCAGGCGCTCGGAGACAATAAAATAGTCGATGCGCCACCCGGCGTTGTTCTTCCGGGCGTTGAAGCGGTAGCTCCACCAGGAGTACACCCCGGTGACCTCCGGGTACAATGCCCGGAAGGTATCCACAAAGCCGCTCCCCAGAAGCTCCGTCATCTTGGCACGCTCCTCGTCGGTAAAGCCGGCGTTGCGGCGGTTGGTCTTGGGGTTTTTAATATCGATCTCCTCATGGGCCACGTTGAGATCCCCGCAGTACACCACGGGCTTCTTGGCGTCCAGCTCCATGAGGTAGGCGCGCAGGTCGTCCTCCCAGTGCATCCGGTAGTCCAGGCGCTTGAGGCCCTCCTGGGAGTTGGGGGTGTAGCAGCACACCAGGTAGAACGCCGGGTACTCGGCGGTGATGATGCGCCCCTCGTGGCGGTGCTCATCGTCCCCGAAGTCGTAGGTGACAGCCAGGGGCTCCGTCTTGGTAAAGACCGCCGTGCCGGAGTAGCCGGCCTTGTCGGCGCTGTTCCAGTAGCGGTGATAGCCGGGCAGGTCGAAATCCGCCTGCTCCGGGCGCATCTTCGTCTCCTGCAGGCAGATGATATCCGCGTCCGCCTGGGCGCAGAAATCCAGAAAGCCCTTCCCCAGGCAGGCCCGCAGGCCATTGACGTTCCAGGACACCAGTTTCATGGGTGGTTCTCCTTTGAAAAATAGTCTCCGCCCGCAGGCGGTTGGGTTTCTTTTTTTGATTTTATCCGATTTTCCCGGGAAAAACAAGATTGCCCCCGGGCCCAAAAGCGTGTACAGTATGAAGTAAGGGCGGACAGCCCCTGATGGAGAAAAAAGGAGGCGGGAAACATGGCACAATCAAAAAGCGGACTGCGGAACATGACCGTGGGTTCTCCCGCCGGACACATCTTCTATTTTGCCCTGCCGCTGCTGGCGGGGAGCTTTCTGCAGCAGCTCTACAACATGGTGGACAGCTTTGTGGTGGGCAAGTACGTGGGGGACTCCGCCCTGGCGGCGGTGGGCGTGGGCTTCCCGGTGATCTTCATGTTCACGTCCCTCTTCATGGGTCTCTCCAACGGCGGCACCGTGGTCATCGCCCAGTTTTACGGCGCCGGACGCATGGACCGGGTCCGGGACGCAGTGGACACCATCTACACCTCCTTCGTCTGTGCCGCCGTTCCCGTGACGCTGGCTGCCCTGCTGGCGGTGAAGCCCATGCTGTGGCTGCTGCGGGTGGACGAGAGCGCCTACCACGAGGCCTGGGTGTATCTCATGGTGGTATGCGCGGGACTCATGGGCACCATCGGCTACAACCTCAACGCCGGCATTCTGGGAGGCCTTGGCAACAGCCGCTCCACGCTGCTCTTCCTCTCCATCGCCGCCGTCATGAATATTTTCCTGGATTTTGCCCTGGTGCTGTGGGCGGACATGGGGGTGCTGGGGGTGGCTCTGGGCACCATCATCTCCCAGGCCTTTTCCTGGCTCTTCGGCATCTTTTTCATCAACCGCCGCTATCCCCAGATCCGCATCCGCCCCTTCTGCCGCCGGTTCGACCGGGAACTCTTCCGCCAGATCATGGGCATCGGCCTCCCGGCGGGCATCCAGATGTCCCTGGTGGCGGTGGGGTCCATGGTCATCATGAGCAAGGTCAACTCCTACGGGGAGGCCTATACCGCCGGGTACAACGTGGGCTACCGGCTGGATCAGCTGGCCTTTTTGCCGGTGCAGAGCCTCTCCAACGCCGTCACCGCCTTCGTGGGCCAGAACATCGGCGCCAAACGCCTGGACCGGGCCCGGCGGGGCGTCCGGGTGACGGTGGGATCGGCGGTGGTGTGGTCGTTGGCCATGACGGCCCTTCTGATCCCCTGCGGACCGTTCTTCATCTCCATCTTCTCCCAGACCCCCGCCGTCATCGACGCCGGGGCGGCGTATCTGCGGGGCATCATGCCCTTCTACGCCCTCTTTGCCGTGTTCTTCACCCTCAACAACGCCATGCGGGGGGCGGGGGAGAGCGTCTTTCCCATGGTGAACACCATCCTGTCTTTGATCTTGCTGCGGGTGCCCTCCGTATACCTGATGGCAGCCTACTTCGGCCCCATGTACATGTACTACGGCTTCGGCGTGGGCTGGGCGGTGGGCTTTGCCGCCACGGTGGCCTACTATCTCTCCGGCCGCTGGCTGCGCCACGGATCCCTGGCGGAGGAAAAACAGCAGGAATAAGGCCGTATTTTGCGGATTTTTTCCTCCGGCGCATTGTAATCGGATAAAAGGTCGATTATAATGAATAGTTGTGTCAATACCGGCGCTCTTCCATTCGGAGCCGCCGTGAAAAAGGAGAAACCTCATGGAACAGCAGAAATTCTATATCACAACCCCCATTTACTACCCCTCCGACAAGCTCCACATCGGCCATACCTACTGCACCGTGGCCACCGACGCCCTGGCCCGCTACAAGCGCCTGCAGGGCTATGACGTCATGTTCCTCACCGGCACCGACGAGCACGGCCAGAAGATCGAGGACAAGGCCACCGAGGCCGGCGTCACCCCCAAGGAATTCGTGGACCGCATCGTGGAGGGTCCCCAGGGCGTCAAGGACCTGTGGAAGCTGATGAACATCTCCAACGACCGCTTCATCCGCACCACCGACGATTACCATGTCGCCTCCATCCAGAAGATCTTCCGGAAGATGTACGAAAAGGGCGATATCTACAAGGGCACCTACAAGGGCAAGTACTGCAAGCCCTGCGAGTCCTTCTGGACGGAGAGCCAGCTGGTGGACGGCAAGTGCCCCGACTGCGGCCGGGAGGTCCAGGACGCCGAGGAGGAAGCCTATTTCTTCCGCCTGTCCAAGTACGCCGACCGGATCCGGGACCTGCTGGAGAACACCGACTTCCTCCAGCCCCGCAGCCGCGTCAACGAGATGGTGAAAAACTTCATCGATCCCGGCCTGGAGGACCTGTGCGTCTCCCGTACCAGCTTTACCTGGGGCGTGCCTGTGGACTTTGACCCCGGCCACGTGGTGTACGTGTGGGTGGACGCCCTCTTCAACTACACCACTGCTCTGGGCCTCTTCAACGACAAGTACCACGATTACGACAAGTACTGGCCCGCCGACGTCCACATCGTGGGCAAGGAGATCGTCCGGTTCCACTCCATCATCTGGCCCGCCATGCTCATGAGCATGGAAATGCCGTTGCCCAAGCACGTCTTCGGCCACGGCTGGCTGCTGCTGGACGGCGGCAAGATGTCTAAGTCCAAGGGCAACGTGGTGGATCCCTATATCCTGGCGGAGAAGTTCGGCGTGGACGCCCTGCGCTTCTTCCTGATGCGCACCTTCCCCTTCGGCTCCGACGGCAACTTTAGCAACGAGCTGCTGATCCAGACCATCAACACCGACCTTGCCAACGACCTGGGCAACCTGGTCTCCCGCACCACCGCCATGGTAGGAAAGTACTTCGGCGGTCAGCTGCCGGAGGGCTGCCGCACCTGGGACGCTCCCGAGTCCTTCGACACGGAGCTCATCACCATGGCCTCCGGCCTCCGGGAAAAATACCAGGCCGCCATGGATACCTTCGCCCCCCACAAGGCATTGGACGAGGTCTTTAAGGTCATCCAGCGGGCCAACAAGTATATCGACGAGAACGCCCCCTGGGCCCTGGC
>NZ_DAWBAJ010000065.1:0-8046 GCF_052306735.1 Dysosmobacter sp.
GTGCTGCGGGCCACCTGGGAGCGGGGCTGGTCCTTCATCAAGCGGGCCGGCACCGTGATCCTGGCCTCCTCCATCGTGCTGTGGTTCCTCCAGGGCTTCGGCTGGGAGAACGGCTCCTTCGGCATGGTGGCGGACATGAACAACTCCGTCCTGGCCTCCATCGGCACCGCCATCGCCTTTGTGTTCGGGCCCCTGGGCTTCGGCACCTGGCGGCTCACCGTGTCGGTGTTCACCGGCCTCATCGCCAAGGAGAATGTGGTGGCCACCCTGGCCGTGCTGTACGGCTACGCGGGTGAGGTCAGCGAGAACGGCGACGAGATCTGGGGCCTGCTGGCCGCATCCGGCGACCTCACCGCCATCTCCGCCTACTCCTTCATGATCTTCAACCTGCTGTGCGCCCCCTGCTTCGCCGCCATGGGTGCCATCAAGCGGGAGATGAACAACGGCAGGTGGACCGCCATCGCCATCGGCTATATGTGCGTGTTCGCCTATGTAATCGCCCTGATCGTCTATCAGATCGGCGGGCTCATCACCGGTGAGGTGGCCTTCGGTGTGGGCACCATCGTGGCCGTGGTCCTGATCGCAGGCCTGCTGTACCTGCTGTTCCGCAAGAATAAGTACGACGATGAACGGCTGACCATCAGCGCCGTGGAGGCCGCCAGCCGCCGCGCCGCCGTCAAGTGAGAAAGGAATCGGACCGATGAACGCACCGACTATCATTGCAGGATTGATCGTCCTGGTGGTCTTTGTGGCCATCGTGGGCAGGGGCATCTACAACAAGCGCCACGGCAGGGGCGGCTGCTCCTGCGGCGGGAACTGCGGTTCCTGCGGCGGATGCGGCGGCTGCCATGAGTGACGGATGGCGCTTTCGGCCTTTTCCCGGGAGGAGGCGGCCATGGAACTGACCCATGCACATCTCAAATATCTTGCGGCGGTGCGGGAACTGTCAGGGACCCATGCGGCGGTCAGCTCCGCCCAGGTGGCGGCACTGCTGGGAGTCTCCCGCCCCTCTGTGGCCCGGATGCTGGGGGTCCTGGCACAGCGGGAGCTCGTCGCAAAGGAGCGCTACGGCAAGATCGTCCTCACCCCCGCGGGAGAGGCCGCTGCCCGGTGCTACCAGGCCCGGGTGGAGTGCCTGCTGGGGCGGCTGCCGGAGATGGGACTGTCTCTCTCCCCGGAGGAGGCGCTGTGCGCGGCGGGGGCTCTAGCGGCGGTGCTGCCGGAGCGGTGCTTCCCAAAACAGACAAATTGAACCACTTGGCCCCGCGGCTTTTGCTGCGGGGCCATTCTCCTTTCCGTCAGTTTGCCGGGAATCGATGCGCTTTTTTTGAATTTCCCGCAATTTTGCCGATTTTTGCAGGATGCACTTTCTTTTTTTCGGACAGCGTGGTATCATGGGGGACTGAAAGAAAAAGTAATACCTTTCCGCATTGGAGGTCATTTCATGAATATGAAGTCCGATATCGAGATCGCACAGTCCTGCCCCATCCGGCCCATTACCGAGATCGCCGAGACCGCCGATATCGACCCGGAGTATCTGGAGCTCTACGGAAAATACAAGGCCAAGGTGGACAGCGCCCTGCTGCGCAACGTCCGGCGGCCGGACGGCAAGCTGGTGCTGGTCACCGCCATCAACCCCACGCCTGCCGGCGAGGGCAAAACCACCGTTACCGTGGGCCTGGCGGACGCCCTGCGGCGCATTGGGGAAAATGCCATGGTGGCCCTGCGTGAGCCCTCCATGGGCCCGGTATTCGGCATCAAGGGCGGCGCCGCCGGCGGCGGCTACGCCCAGGTAGTGCCCATGGAGGATATCAACCTCCACTTTACCGGAGATTTCCACGCCATCGGCGCCGCCAACAACCTGCTGGCGGCCATGCTGGACAACCACATCCACCAGGGCAACACCCTGGGGATCGATCCCCGCCGGATCACCTGGCGGCGGGCGGTGGATATGAACGACCGCCAGCTGCGCAACATCGTGGACGGCCTGGGGGGCAAGGCCAACGGCTGCCCCCGGGAAGACGGCTTCGACATCACGGTGGCCAGCGAGGTCATGGCGGTGCTGTGCCTGGCCAGCGACCTGATGGACCTCAAGGCCCGGCTGGGCCGCATGGTGGTGGGCTACACCTATGAGGGAAAGCCAGTCACTGCCCACGACCTCCACGCAGAGGGGGCCATGACCGCCCTGCTGAAGGATGCCATGAAGCCCAACCTGGTGCAGACCCTGGAGGGGACTCCCGCCTTCATTCACGGCGGACCCTTTGCCAACATCGCCCACGGCTGCAACTCCGTCATGGCCACCCGCATGGCCATGCGTCTGAGTGACTACACCATTACCGAGGCGGGCTTCGGTGCGGACTTGGGCGCGGAGAAGTTCCTGGACATCAAGTGCCGCTTTGCGGGCATCCGGCCGGATGCCGTGGTGGTGGTGGCCACGGTGCGGGCCCTGAAAAACCACGGCGGCGCCCCCAAGAACACCCTGGCCCAGGAGGATCTGGGAGCTCTGGAACGGGGACTTCCCAACCTTTTGCAGCATGTGGAGAACATCACCCAGGTGTTCGGATTGCCCTGTGTGGTGGCCCTCAACGAGTTTCCCACAGATACCGAGGCGGAGCTGAGCCTGGTGGCGGAGCGCTGCCGCCAGCTGGGTGTCCGGGTGGCATTGTGCGAGGTATGGGCCAAGGGCGGCGAGGGCGGCACGGCCCTGGCCTCCGAGGTGGTGCGCCTTTGCCAGCAGCCCTCCCAGTTCCGCTTCTGCTATGATCCCGAGATGTCCATTGAGGAGAAGCTGAACGCCATTGCCCGGAAGGTCTACCGGGCGGACGGCGTCACATTGACCGCCGGTGCCGCCAAGCAGCTGCGGGAGCTGACGGAGCTGGGCTTTGACAAGCTGCCCATCTGCATGGCCAAGACCCAGTATTCCTTCTCCGACGACGCTGCACGGCTGGGGGCGCCCCGGGGCTTCACCGTCACCGTGCGGAACCTGAAGGTCTCCGCCGGAGCCGGATTCCTGGTGGCCCTGACCGGCAACATCATGACCATGCCGGGCCTGCCCAAAGTCCCGGCGGCGGAGAAGATCGACGTGGACGAGCACGGCCGCATCACGGGCCTTTTCTGAGAGATATACCGAACCACCCGCCGCATAAAAAGCGGCGGGCGGTTTTTTCAGGCGCGGCATAGCGCACTAGGGGGAAACCGCCTGTGAGAAATCTTCCAGAAGCGGGAACTTTTTCACGGGAGGGTGCGTCTAAGCAGCCAGAAGAACCGGAGAAGATCCGGCGAGAAGGAGGAAACCAGATATGAAGAGACTGTTGGCGCTGCTGGCAGCGCTGACTATGCTGCTGGCCCTGGCGGGCTGCGGTGGGGAAAATACCGGCGACACCCAGGAACATTCCACCCAGGCGGAGGAGACCCTTCCTGAGTCGGATGCCGGGAATGAGGCGGAAGAGTCCCAGGAGGAGGCGGAAAGCGGGACAGAAGATGCTCTGGCAGAGGAGACGCTCCCCTCTGATGCGGATTCCGCATCGCAGGAGAACAGCCAGAATGCCCCGGCTGAGACCGGCATGACCCTCAGCCGCACGGATTTTACCCTCTTCCAGGCAGGCAGCACCTACAAGCTCACCGCTTCCGGCACCAAGGAGGCCTGCACCTATACCAGCAGCGACCCCAAGGTGGCCACCGTCGGCAAGGACGGCACGGTGACTGCCGTAGCTCCCGGCAAGGCTACCATTACCGTGACCAGCGGCAAGGAAACGCGCACCTGCGTGGTGCGCTGTGACTGGCAGACGGCGGAGAAACCCGCGGACGAACCTGCGGACAAGCCGGCCTCCACCTCTGTGGATCTCACTGCCTTCTACAACAGTACCATCGCCAACCACGAGTTCCAGACCCTCCAGGCCTTTACCGGGGATGTTCTGGATACCTACTACCCCGGCATGAGCGATATATCCACCAAACAATGCCTTATCATGGGCACCATGATGAGCATGAACAACGGTGAGTTCTGCCTGGTGGAGGTCACCAATTCCGCGGATGTGGCCACGGTGAAGCAGATCCTGCAGGATCGGGTGGACTACATGGCCGAGACCGGTGCCTGGTATCCGGAGCCCACGGAGCTTTGGACAAACTCCAGCCGTGTGGTCTCCAATGGGAACTATGTCATGATGGTGGTTCACAAGGATTGCGACCAGATCGTGGATGATTTCAATGCCCTGTTCCAGTAAGTACCGGATGAGATGAGAAAAAAGTGCCGCCCCGGCCGGGGCGGCACTTTTTGAAAAACTGTCAGAAAACGCTTAAAACAGCTTCAGCCGCTGGAGGATCACCGCCGCCTGTTCCCGGGTCAGGGGAGCCTGCGGGGCGCTGCCGTCCAGGATCCCGGCCTTGCGGGCGGCCTCCCACGCCTGGGCAGACCAATCTCCCGCCGGGCGGTTTTTCACCTGGGCGGTATGGGACAGCAGGGCTGCCTCAAACATCTCGTTGAATTGAGCCTGGGTCATTTCCGGTTCCTCCTTTGGACGGTACAGCGGCATAGCGGGCGGCAGCCGCCCGGCCCAGATGTCGCTGCTTTTGAAGGTGTGGCTGGGGCCGCTCCACTGCATGTGGGGACGATCCGGGAAACTGACCCAGCGTCCGCCCCATTCAAAGCCCATGGCCTCGCCGATAGCTCCGCACTGCTGGAAAAAAGCCGGGTCATCGTATTCATGGCCGGGGACGTTTTTGCAGAAGTCGAAGGCCAGCCCCACCCCCTGGGCGTGGAAGGAGGGACGCTTGGATTTGCTGTAGCCCTTGTTGTAGCGGTCCAGCTGATAGGCGTCGTCCCGCACTGTGCCAGCGATCATGGGCTTGAGCCCTTTTGCCTTGCACAGCTCCAGGAAGACCCGGCAGTTGGCAGCCACGTCGGGACGAAGATCGTCAATGTTTCTGCTGTTATACAGAGGAAATCACCGCCTTTGTCTGCGGCGGCGCCGAAGATTCGGTGCCGCCGCTTCATTCTATGCACCGGAACTTCCGGATGTTCCGAAGAGCAGCCGTGTTCCGCTGCAGCGGTTGAAAAAGGAGCGGAAAAAGTCCCAACACCAGGAGATCCGGCCCGTTTCCAGACAGCAGCGGATGCAGAGGTTTGCCCCGGGAGGCATCCGTACGGCCAGATGGACTGCGCGGCCACAGCGGCACAGCGTCAGGCGGCAGGCGCCCGGCGGGAGAGAGACGAAGAGCGCCTCTCCGCAGCAAAGCAGTATCCGCTCTCCAAACCCGCACCCGTGCCGGGGACAGAGCACCACCCGGTCTTCGGGGCGAAAATCCTCCCAGCAGAGCCGAAGTGAGCAGAGGCTGTAATTGGGAGGAAGGCACCAGGAGGCATTTGCCTCCTGGTCATCCTCCAGATAAAAGCGGGGGCCTGGGAGCAGGGCAGGTGTTACTGCTCCAGCTTGGCCTTGACCAGGTATTCGCCGCCGGTCACACCGCCGAACAGATAATTTCCCGTGGAATTGGTCTTGGTAGTGGCCACCAGGGTTTCCTGGGTGATGCCGCCCACGGTGGTCACCTGATAGAGCCCTACGAAGCATCCGGTCACCGCCTGGCCGCTGGTGTTGCGGATGATGCCGCTGACGGTGCCGTTGTAGGTGCGGGTGTCCGCAATGGTGGACATGGTGAGGTTGGCGATGGAACCTCCGGCAATGGCGGCGGTCATGGGGGCGGAGGTCAGGTAACCGTCGGCGGAGGCCAGCAGGGTGTAAACGCCGTCCGCCAGGTCGTAGAAGGCAAATTCGCCGTCAGCGGCGGTGTAGGTGGCGGCTACCACAGCGCCGGAAGCATCCCGAAGGGTGATCTTGGCACTGCCCAGAGGCCGGGATACGCCGCCGGGGTCCTTGACCGTCAGGATACCGGCAATAGCGCCCAGGGACAGGGTGGCATCGGCGACGCAGGTGAGGTTCACCTGAGCGGTGGCGCCGGAGGACAGGGTGACGCCGGCGGCATCGCTGAGCAGGTAACCCTCTTTCACCGCCCCCAGGCTGTAAGTGCCGGTGGGAATATCGGAGAAAGAGTAGGCACCGGCGGCGTCGGTGAGGACATGTCTGTAGGGCATGCCGGTGCTGTCGAAGAGTTTGACGGTGGCGTCGGCAATGGGCGCAGTGCCGTCGGTAACTACGCCGTACACCGTGGCGGCGGCAGCGCCGGCAGGGGGCAGGGACAAATCCACATTGGCTTCCTGCAAGCCGTCAATGGTAAAGTTCTGGCTGTACTGCAGGGACAGAAGGTCTTGCTTGATATCGGGCATGAAAAGAAACCTCCAAGAAGAAAAAGTGCCGTCAGCTGCTCTGCTGGGCAGAGGGACAGCCAATCAAAAAACCGACACAGCCGGAGACAAAGTCCCGGAATTGGGAGACCGTGGCAGTCAGAGAACTGGACTTTGCCAGCGCTTTGTCATCCACCCCCATGTTCCGCAGAAGGATCAGCGTCACCAGACAGAAAAGCCCGATACAGGTGGCAACCAGAATCTGCGGAGCGCAGCGGCATCCAGGCTGCTGCGGGAGCACGGGATCGCTCTGAAGCTGGATCTCTCCGGTATCTGCTTGTGTGCCGGAGACAAAACCGATTTGGTTTACAGGGCCGGCGGAGCTGCTTATGGCGGCTTCCGCCGGTTCCATCCTATGTACCGGGGAGGCCGGCGGTACCTGCTGGCTTTCTTCGTCCCGGGCGGCAAAGTTGGCGCTGAGGAAGTAGCCGAAGACCGCCGCAGCGGAGGTGCGGACGACAACGTCGATACTGCCGGAGAGCTGGCTGTCCCATCCGGGGAAAAACAGCGTGTACAGGGACTGCAGCATCAGAACGGCCATAATCAAAAGCAGGCACCGATCCACCAGGTGCAGCCGCTTCCAGGCTGCCCGGACGGCTGACAGGCGGTGCCTGCGGGGATGTGCGTACAAAAGAGGAGCCCCCTTTCCTGAAATGGGAATGCGGAGGCCGTCCGGGGATACCGCGGGCAAAGCGGCCCTTGTTCCCGGATGGTATTCCGCCGCTTTATCCTATGCGCGGCAGGCCGGAATGTCATCCGGGGTCAATGGCGGGCAAAAAACGGGTGCCCTTACAGCGTGCTCTGTGCTGTAAGGACACCCGTTGAGGGACAGGGGATGCCTGTGGTTACGCCAGTACCTTTCCCTCGGGAAAGGCGGCGCGGAACACCCGGCGCACCAGAGGCCCGGCAATCAGAAACTGAAAGGGCAGGGCCATGATGAAATTGCGGGGGATATTGGTCAGCCAGGTCATCGGCACTTCGTTCCAGGTGCCGGTATGAAAGGCCCGCTCACAGGCTCCGTAAAAGGACATGAGGATCACCATGCACACCACCATGCCGCCGGAGATGCACAGGATCTTTTTCAAAACGCTGTCCTGAGGCTTTACCAGATATCGAAAGGCCACGCCTTTGGCGATGCGGGAGGCAATGAACCAGTCGCAGCACATGCCGAACAGATAGGCGAAGGGGAAGCCCATCCAGCCTGCGGCCACCACTTCCAGATTTACCGTGCCGTATTGCAGGGCCACATTGTACATGCTCATCCAAAGCACCATTACAAAGCACATCATGATTGTGTAGATCAAACTTTCTCTCTTGTTTTGAGGCATGATTTCCATTCCTTTCCTCCCTGGGCTTATTCTGACACCACAGGGCAGAGTTATCGTAACACACAAAAAATGCTCTTCGTAATTGTGACTTTTTCCGAATATTTGGCCTGTTTTCCTGGCAGCTTGCTGTACCTTGACGGGAAAATAACGCAAAACTCCGGGAGTATTGCTGTGAATGGGTCCAAGCCTGCCTGGGGGGAAGAGGCTTCCTTGCCGAAGTCATGAAAAGACAAGGCCGCAAAGCAAGCTTTACGGCCTTGTGGTCTGAGTGGCAATACAGGACTTGTGGCTTCCGTCAAAGAAAACCAAATCAAAACCCAACAAAGCGGATTCGATTTGGAGAGGAGGAGCAGTGGCATGAGCGCGCTCTGACTTTGAAAAAAGTCGGAGCAAGCGATATAAAGCTTGCTCCGACGATGG
>NZ_DAWBAJ010000066.1:0-7977 GCF_052306735.1 Dysosmobacter sp.
AGGTCCGGGGCGTGGCCGTCGATCTTCTTGTGATGGGCCTGAGCCGCCACGATCTTCTCCACCGGCTGGTCGTCTCCTGCGATGATGCCCACAAAGTTCATCATCTCCGCCAGACCCTGGACTCTGGGGTGGTCGTAGAAGGAGTCGATGGCCCGGTAGTCCAGAATGGCGCCGGACTCATCCAGAGGGGTGGCGGGGACGCAGGAGGGCAGCATGAACCGCACGTCTACCGGCAGTCCCTCGGTGGCCTGGAGCATGTACTCGATGCCGTCGGCACCCATGACGTTGGCGATCTCGTGGGGATCCGTTACAACGGTGGTGGTGCCGTGAGGCAGCACCGCCTTGACGAACTCCTTGGGGCTCACCAGAGAACTCTCCAGATGGATGTGAGCGTCCAGAAAGCCCGGCAGGACGATCTTGCCGGTCATATCGACTTCTTCGTTGCCGGAATACTCTCCCATACCTACAATGAGGCCTTCCGCCACAGCGATATCGGCAGTGCAGAGGGAGTTGGAAAATACATTGACGTAGGTGGCGTTTTTCAGCACCAGATCCGCCGGTTCCCGTCCGGCGGCGGCATTGATGATGCGCCGCTTTTTCAGCAGCTTCCGGTTGATCTTGCCCGCATAACTCTCAGACATAGAACCACTCCTTCTGTTAAAATTTAAGACATCAAATTTGTTTATGGAAACCATAAATCAAACTGATGCCTCCTGATGTTAGTGCAAGTATACGCCAAACTCCCGCGTTTGTCCACAGAATCGGGAAGAAAATTTTCCGCTTCCTTGAGGGGAGAGAAGATTTGTGATATGATGGCGGTAAATAAGAGCCTGTAAGGCATTGGAGAGAGGCGGCGGTAAAGATGAAGAGATTTGCCGGAGTGCTGCTGGCGGCGGTGCTGCTGACGCTGCCGGTCCGGGCGCTGGAGCCGGAGATCCAGCCTGTGACGGAAGGTGGATATACCTATTATGCCATTGACGCCGACGGGAAGCTCTATGCCTGGGGAGACAGCTTTCACGGAGAGGTGGGACCCACGGATCAGGATCCCCTGCCCAGGGAGGAGGCCAATCTTCTGCTGGAGAATGCCCGCTATGTGGCGGCGGGGTTCGTCATGGCTGCCGCCATTGATACGGACGGTGTCCTCTGGGGCTGGGGCGGTCATGCGGGCCGGACCTTCGGAGAGGGGGAGCCCTACCGCCTTCTGGAGAATGTGGCGGCAGTCTCCATAGGCGATACCAACTGCACAGCGCTGTGTACCGACGGCACCGTATGGGTCTGGGGAGCCCGGTTCGGGGAATCGATGGAGGCACACCGGGACGATCCCTTTTTCCGGCCCGTACAGGTGCTGGACCATGTAGCCCAGCTGGAGGGGGATATGGCGGTGCTGGAGGACGGGACGCTGATCCATTTCGGGTTCGACGGAGATACCCTCTCAACACGGCCGCTCATGGAACATGTGGCGGATGTGCGGAGTTGGAGCGGCTTTGGGGACCGGGCGTATCTCCTGGTGCAGGGGGAGGACGGCAGCCTCTGGCGGGTGCCTCGTGTGACAGCCGAAGCGGGGTATTTCCTGGGGCAGCCGGAGAAGTTCCTGGAGCAGGTGGACTGGTTCACGCCCAGCTTGGCGGTGACGGCGGACGGCACCCTCTGGGCCTGGGGACAGTTCCGCCCCGCCATCTTGCGGGAGGGGAAGGTGGACTCGTCGGACCCGCTGGTCTGCACATCGGCCCTGGAGACGGAGTGTGAAAATGAGGTTGTAAAGATTACAGAAGGGGTGGCCATTGCCGCGGCCTGTTCGGACCGGGTGATGGCGGTGATGGAGGATGGATCTTGCTGGCAGCTGCCGCTGGCCTACAGACTGCTGGATTGGCAGGAGAACCAGGACCAGACGCCCAACCGGCCGGAAAAGATTCTGGATCAGGCGCTGCTGCCAAACGATCCCCCGGCATGGGCGGCGGAAGCTCCGGCCCCCACAGTGGTGGCCTCCGCCTCCCTTGCTGCCTTGGAGGATGCGGAGAGCGCTGCACCCCAGACGGAACAAACGGAGGCTTCACCTGAACCGGTTCCCGATACCGCTCCGGAATCCCCTCTTGCCGGAGCCTGGCTCCCGGCGACTGCGGCAGCGGCCCTGGCTGTCATTGCCTGGCTGCGGGGCCGGAAGCACTGACATAAATGGAAAGAGTGCCTGCGGCTTGCAAGCCGCAGGCGCTCTTTTTCCTTATTCCACGGGACGTACTGTGAGATGGTAGTACGCCTGGCTCAGGTCCAGAGAGACCGCATCGCCCTCCGGTACAAGGCCGAAATCGTCCTCCCAAATCTCCACACCGCTGCCGTTCACCAGGGCGGCAGTTTGGGAGGAGAAGTCCAGGTTGGATCCGGCGGTGGTCAGAACCCCGAAGTCCTGGAGCCCCTCCCGTCCGGTGCCGGAGCCCGCAAAGTCATAGCTGGGCTCCTTCCAGAAGGTGACGGAGAGCTCCGTGCTGCCTCCTGCCGGGATCGTCACCGGTACCGCCAGATACAATACCCGGTCCATAAACAGCGCTTCGTTCAGCAGGTCGTCCAGCCGTCCGTCGGTATAGCGGTCCATGGGGGCATCAGACAGGGGGCCGTATTCCGTCAGCAGCTCCGCCGCCGCCTTCACATGGAGCTCCAGGGGCAGCTGGGAGAGTTCCGGCCACTGGGTTTGGTCCGTGTACTGTGCCAGCTCTGTCCGGCACAGCTCCTGCAGCACGTCTTCCAGGGTGGTTTCCTGCCGGGTGACGGTGCAGGTCACGCCATCGATGGCGGTCTCGCAGGCGCCGTTGGAGTAGCCCTGAAGGGTATAGCTGCTGATATCTTCTCCCAGAACCACCAGCACTTTTAGGTTCGATTCCTTCCGGATGCCGTCCGGAACAAAATAGTCGTACCGCCGCCATCCGGTTTGTGCATCCAGGGACAAGCCGTTGAACCCATAGCTGAGAATGGTGGAGGTGCTTTCGTCAATGGTGAATTCCACCGCCTGGGTAGCGGCTCTGTATGTCTCGTGGGGGGCGGAGAAGTCGGAAAAGCGGTATACGATCACTGGTGTGGAGAGGTCCGGCCCATCTCCCAGAGCGTCTGTGAGATAGCCTTCATCCGACACCAGGGCGGCGTAATCCTCCCAGCTGTACGGTCCCGCCAGATTGTGGGTGGAGCCGTCGCGGTCGTTTTCATCGCCGAAGGTGCCCGCGTAGCTGCTGCCGTAGAGGATGGCCTCCGCCGGGCTGCCGTTGACCGTCAGTTGCGGTGCCATGGAACCGAGGCTTGCGAAGCTGCCGGTGACGGGATACAGAGCCGTGACGGTCACGTCGGCCTCCGTGGGATTGGTCAGCACGTAGTGGTCGGTCACTTGGGCGCCCCACTGCCGGGGAGAACCGTCGTCATCGGTGCCGGGGGTGAAGTCGAAGGTAAGCGCCCGCTCCGCTGTAAGCCCCGTGTCGCTTTCCAGCGTGGTGAGGGGCAGCACCGGCCCGGCATAGGATAAAAAGTTCGGTGCTGAGCCGCCAGAGGAATTACTCTCCGCTTCCTCGGATGTGGCGCTCCCCGCATCAGCGCTGTCTCCAGCGGTTTCCGGTGCGGCGGTTTCGGCGTAGGAACCCATGCCCCGGAAGCCGCCGGTCACCAGGTAGAAAAAGCCGAAGGTACACACCAGCACGCAGCAGGCGGCCACCGCCGTGCCCCGCAGCCAGGGCATCCGGCGGGTGAGAGGCGGCTTTTTGGCGGCGGGCGCATAAGTCCAGGCCTCGTCAATGAGGTCCTCGTCAATGAGTCCCAGCACCTGAAAAAGGCGCTGTGCTTTCATAGGGCCACCCCCTCTTCTTCCAGATAGGCTCTGAGTTTTCCCCGGGTGCGGAAGAGGGAGGACTTCACCTTCCCACCGCTGCACCCCAGGCCCGCGGCAATGGCCTCCAGGCTCTCCCCGTACCAGTAGCGCCGCAGGAAGATCACCCGGCTCTCCTGGGGCAGGGTGCGCAAAAAGGCGCTGATGAGGTCCGCCAGAGCCTGGTCCTCCAGGTGCTGCTCCGTCCGGTGGGGGGAGGGGACACAGCTCTCCAGCTCCCCCAGCAGCAGCGCTGTCTCATCGCCGCCCCGCTTCTGGGCCCGCTCCTGGTTCCAGCGGTCCAGACTCAGGTTCCGGGTGATGCGCCCCAGCCAGGCCCGAAAGGCACTGGGCCTGGCGGGGGGAATAGCGTTCCAGGTGCGAAGGTACGTGTCGTTGACGCATTCCTCGGCGTCGCCGTGGCTTTTCAGGATGTTCCAGGCGATGCGCCAGAGAAAGGAGCCGTATTTGCCGGAGGTCTCCGCAATGGCCCGCTCCGACCGGTCCCAGTATAGCTGGATGATGTCGCTGTCTTCCATGGGAACCGCCTCCTCTCATAGTTCTCTCTTCACGGATCAAGACGGGAAAAAGCACCGGAGGTTTCGCAAAAGAAAAAGGTTTCCGGGGGAAATTCCCCCGGAAACCATGGTAGCATTCTTTTACGCGCTCAGCAATCCCTGGCTCACCAGGAACTCCTGGGCCACCTCGTCCACAGTGCGGCCCAGCACGTCCACCTGGTAGGTCAGCTCCGCCATCTGGTCGGTGGAGATCTTTCCGGTGAGCTGTTCCAAAATGCCCTCCAGCTCCGGATACTGCTCCAGAATGTCTCCCCGCACCACGAAAATGCCGAAGTAGTCGGGGAAGAAGCTCTTGTCGTCATCCAGGACCTTCAATCCCACCTTGCGGTTAAGGCCGTCGGTAGTGTAGACCACCGCCACGTCGAAGCTCCCATTTTCAATGGCGGCATACTTGAGGCCCATGTCCACAGGGTTGTAGTCCTTGAAGTTCAGCCCGTAATATTCCACGAAGGGGTTGTACTTCATGCTGCCTTCCAGGGTAAAGAACTCCTGTTCGGCGCCGAAGGTCAGCTGATCCGCAATGGGAATGAGGTCGCTGATGGTCTCCAGATCATATTCCTCCGCCAACGCCTCCGGCACGCCGATGGCGTAGGTGTTCTCAAAGCCCAGCTTTCCCAGCACATGGAGGTCGTAGTCCTCCAGGGCCTTTTCCTTGACATAGTCGTAGATGGTCATGCCCTCCGGCACGTCCGGGGTGTCCTGGTGGAAGAAGGTGGTCAGCAAGGTGCCGTCGTAGGAGATCATGAGGTCGCAGGTGTGGCCGTCGTCCTTCAGGGCGTTCCAGTTGTTCACCTGGGACATCTGGTCCTGGATGGTGACGGTGAGATCTGTCTGGTCCTCTACCAGCATCTTCACCATGTGGTGCATCAGCTGGGTCTCGGAGTAGTCGCCGTCATAGAGCATGATGTCGCCGGTAGAGCCCCGGCCATAGGGCAGCAGCAGGCAGAAAGCCACCAGAATGGCCGCCACGGGGATCCACATCTTCTTGGAACCGCCCCGGGACTTGCGCATCTGCCCTTCAAACCAGCTCATGATGAGATCCAGCACCACGGCGATGACCATGAGGACGCCGGTAGCTGCGGCGATCATGCCCATGTCGGAGATACGGATGGCCTGGGTGATGACACCGCCCAAGCCTCCGCCGCCTACAAAAGCTGCGAACACGGCGGTGCCGATGGCGTTCACCACGGCGATGCGGATGCCGGTGAAGACCGTGGGGAAGGCCAGGGGAAACTCCACCATCAAGATCCGGTAGGGCTTGCTCATGCCCATGCCCCGGGCCGCTTCCTTGACGCCGGGATCCACCTCCTGGAGGCCCAGGCAGGTGTTGCGGACGATGGGCAGCAGGGAATAGAGGGTGATGCCGATGATGACCGTCAGCTTGCCGGGATCCAGCACCACCATGATGATGCCCAAAAGGGCCAGGGAGGGGATGGTCTGCAGCAGGTCCACGACCCGGAGGATCACCGGCCGGGCCCGGCGGGACACATAGGCCCAGATGCCCAAAGGAAGTCCCACGGCGATGGACAAAATGCTGGCAGCCAGTACGATGAAGAGGTGTTCAAAGATAACGTCCCAGCTCATTTGCCCACCTCCTTCTGCAGCCCTCTGGGTGTGACCTTCTTTTGCAGCAGGTCGATGACGGCGCCGAAGAGGATGGCCAGAATGGCCGCCGGGATGGCGCCCAGCAAAATCAGGGTGTTGTTATTGGAGGAGGTGCCCCGGTAGACGAAGTTGCCCAGTCCCCCCAGTCCGATCATGGAGGCCAGCACCGCCCAGGAGACGGTGTAGATGGCGGCCATGCGGAGACCGGCCACGATAGTGGGCATGGCCAGGGGCAGCTCCACCTTCACCAGCGCCTGCAAAGAGGACATGCCGCAGCCTTTGGCAGCCTCGATGTACTTGCCTTCCACGCCCAGGATGCCGGTGTAGGTATTTTTCAGCACCGGGAACATGGCGTAGACGCTCAGGGCCACGATGACGGTGGGATAGATGTTGCCCCACCAGATGAAAAGCACGCCGATGAACACCAGGCCGGGAATGGTCTGGAAAATGGAGAGGACCGGGATGATTACCCCGGAGAGCCGGCGGGGGATCCGGGAGAGCAGAATGCCCGCCAGCAGTCCCACCACAAAGCCGATGGCCACCGAGATGAGCACGTAGACGGTGTGCTGCCCGATGGCTGTCACCAGCTCGGCGCCGTAGTCCCGGAAGAGGGTGCGCAAAGTCTCCATCATTTGGCATCCCCCCAGAGGTTCTCCGCCACAGAGCGGGCAACGCTGGTCTTGGTGACGATGCCGGCGATGGTGTCGTCCTCGTTGAGGACTACCACGTAGTTGGCGCCGGAGTCCAGCAGATAGTCAAAGCTCTCCTTGGCCTCGTCGCCCACCCGGGCGGTCCGGGCGGTCTGGCGCACCAGGGGTTCGATGGTGGTGAGCTCCCGGCCCCAGTGGCGGATGTCGCCGATGGTGACGGTGCCGGCGTAGCGGCCCGCCTCGTCGGTGACCAGGAGGGTATCCACGCTGCCCCGGGCCATGCGCTCGGCGCACTCCAGCACGCCACGGTCCCGCTTGACGGTGAGAATGTTGGTGCGCATGAAGTGCTCCACCTTGGAGGGGGCGGAGGATTCGGGAGTGTGCTTGCCCAGGAAGTTGCGCACCAGGTCGTTGGCAGGGTGCTCCAGCATCTCCTCGGGGGAGGCCATCTGCACCACTTGTCCGCTTTCCATGAAGATGATGGTGTCCGCCAGTTTCAGCGCCTCACCCATGTCGTGGCTGACGAAGACGATGGTCTTGCCCAGCTTTTGCTGGATGTTCTTCACCTCGTCCTGGAGGGTCTCCCGGGTCATGGGATCCAGGGCGGAGAAGGGCTCATCCATCAGCACGATGGGGGGAGAGGCCGCCAGGGCACGCAGCACGCCGATGCGCTGCTGCTGGCCGCCGGAGAGCTCGGAGGGATACTTGCCCGCCTGGCTTTCCATGCCCACCATCTTCAGAAGATTCTGTACGATATCCTCCTGCTTTTTCTTGTCGTACTTCAAAAGCCGGGGCACCACGCAGATGTTCTGGGCCACGGTCATGTTGGGGAACAGGCCGATCTGCTGGATCACATAGCCGATGTGGCGGCGCAGCTCCACCTTGTCCTGGGAGTGGATGTCCTTGCCGTCAATGGAGATGGTGCCGGAGTCGATATCGATGAGGCGGTTGATGGTCTTCAGGGTGGTGGTCTTTCCGCAGCCGGAGGGACCGATGAGAACCACAAACTGCCCGTCAGGAATGGTAAAGTTCAGGTCTTTGAGGATCGGGGTCTTACCGTAGGTCTTGCACACATGTTCAAACTGGATCATGTCCTTGGTTCACTCCTTTGCGTGTATCAGATGATGGGCGGCTTCCGCGGCGGCAGGGCTGCCCACCAGTACGATGACGTCTCCGGCATACAGCTCTGCGTAAGGGCCCGGGGAGAGGATCACGGTCTGGCCCCGGCGGATGGCCACGATGGTGCCTCCGGTGGACTGCCAGAATTTCAGCTCCCCGATGTTCTTGCCGATGAGAGGAGAGTCCT
>NZ_DAWBAJ010000067.1:0-7790 GCF_052306735.1 Dysosmobacter sp.
AATAGCGGTCAAAGCCGGAGGTCATCAGCAGCTGCTTGAACTGCTGGGGAGCCTGGGGCAGGGCGTAGAACTTGCCTGGGTGGTTCCGGGCGGGCACCAGGTAGTCCCGGGCGCCCTCGGGGGAGGAGGCCGTCAGGATGGGGGTGGTGATCTCCAGGAAGCCGTGTTCCGTCATGGCCTGACGGATGGCGGCAACCACCTGGCAGCGCAGGATGATGTTCTGCTTGACGGCGGGGTTGCGCAGGTCCAGATAGCGGTACTTGAGCCGCTGGGCCTCGTCGGCCTCCCGGCTGCGGTTGATCTGGAAGGGCAGCTCGTTGTGGCGGCAGCGGCCCAGTACCTCGATCTTCTCCGGGACGATCTCAATTTCGCCGGTGGCCATCTTGGCGGACTTGCTGGCCCGCTCCCGGACGGTGCCCTCCACGGAGATGGTGGACTCCTTGGTGATGGCCTTGAAGGTGTTTACCATCTCAGGGGTCTCCGCCACCACCTGGGTGGTGCCGTAGAAGTCCCGAACCACGGCGAAAGCCAGTTCGGCGCCCACTTCCCGGACGTTTTCCAGCCAGCCGCAGATCTTCACGGTCTTGCCGGCGTCGGAGAGGCGCAGCTCTCCGCAGGTATGGGTACGGTTCTGCATCATAGTTCAAAAATTCCTTTCTGTTTTTGGAATATGGTGATCGTATTAGAAAAGCGGGCTCTGGACCAGCCGGGTCTGAGCGGCGGCAAGATCCAGACTGCTGAGGGAATCCGAGAGGGTCACGGTCATAGCGGCTTTGGCTGCAGCCAGGTCGCTCTCCATCCGGATGCTGCCCGGGGTCTCCGCCGGGCCCGAGGGAGAGGAGCCCCAGTTTTCACTGCCGTACTGCTGGGCGTACAGCGCCGACAGGCGGCTCTTCATAAGATTGTGGGTGTTCTCCCACCGCTGGGCAGCCTCGCTGAGGCCCCGGTAGCCGGAGACCATGGCGCCGTATTCCTTGGCCAGATCCTCCTGCGTGACGGAAATGCCCCGCTCCGCCGCCAGGCGCTCCAGGGCCAGGTCCTCCTTCATGGTGTCGGCAGCTTCCGTCAGCACGGTGTCCAGGCGGCCTGCGTCAGGACCGCCGCTGACCAACTGGTGGTACCGCTCCTCCAGAAGGGTGCAGATGGTGGGCGCCACCACATCGGCCCGGATGGCGGTGCCGTCCACGGTGAGGGCGGTGGCATAGGGGTCCAGCCCCAGGATGTCCCGGCAGACATCCAGGGATTGCAGGGTGAAGGTCTGCCGCTGCTGGGGATCCACCAGACGGGCCAGCATGGCTGCCGCCTGGCTCCGGTTCAGGATCCCGTTTCCGTCAAAAGTGCCGTATTGGTCCGTGCCCGCCAGGATCCCGGCGTTGTAAAAGGCCAGCACCGCCGGGTCCGTGGAGTCCGGCAGCACCGTCACGGCGTTGATCCCGGGCAGTTCCACCTTGGCGGCTTCCAGGGTCAAAGACAGCAGTTCCACAAAGGCATGCCGCCTGGCCGGGTACTTCCCGGCGTGGAAATTCAGCATCAGGGCATCGGCTCCGCCTTCATAGGTCAGCGCCTGGGCCAGGTAATCATAGTAGGGCTGATACCAGGCCTGGCCCTCCTGGGCCGGGGCCACGGTGCCGTCCCCACCGGTGAGGAGGCTGTACAGCCGGGCGCACACCGCCACGATGTGCTCCGGCATCAGGGTGCCCTGGGGGTTGAACCGCTCCGCGGTCTGCCCCTCCATGAGGCCTGATTCATAGACGGTCTCCACCTCCGATTGACACCAGCTTCCCACCGTGTCGGTAAAGGACGGGGTATCCTTCACCTTGGGGATAAGCCAGCCGTCCCCCTCCGCAGCCTGGGCGGGAAGGGCCAGGGACAGGGCCGTCACCAGAGACAGCACCAGAGCGGCAAAGCGTGAAAAACGCATGGAAACCACCTCCAAATAGAATACAAATAGGATAATAACAATTCTATATTACGAATTGGATTCAATTGGATGTGACAATTCCCACAGTGCGTCCCCCAGTTCCCCGCCGGAGCGGGAAGCGGAGACGGAGCAGGGGAGATAGCGGCTGGTGCCGGGAGTTTCATAGGACCACTGGTCAACGAACCACTGGAGGGTGACGCGGTCCCCCTCCCGGCCGGTGAGGGAGAGGAGATAGTTGTAATCCCCGGCCTGGGTGGGCGTACCAAACTGCACCGGGTTCAGGAGACTGCGCAGCGGGTTGAGCAGGGAGCGGCGCACCGTCAGCTCCTCCGCCAGGGCCGTGGCCTCCGGGGCCTGATCCCAGTCCGCATTGAGCTCCCGGGTCTGGGAGCCGCCGGCCTGGTCGAAACGGCTGATGACCATGTGGATCCGGGCGGGCTCCGCGCCCAGCAGCTCCGTGAGGGTCAGGGGGCGTGTGTACCAGAGAGCGGCGGCGGCCAAAAGCACCACCACCGCTATGGCGATGATCCATCTGCGGCTACGCTTCATAGGGCACCTCCTGTCAAAGCAGCGGTTTGAGGGGGCGTGGGGATTCCGTTAGGGATCGTTTTCCACCGGGGTGGCAATCTCCCAGATTTGAGCGCACAGGTCCTGGCCGGTCTCCTTGGCGTTTTCCACCGCCAGGGGCAGCGAGAGATTCCGGTCAAAGTCCCGGTACTCCCACTCGTCCACCCAGAACTCCACATAGCCGTAGACCCGCTCTCCGTTCTCACCGGGCTGGCTCAGGGAGATAAACAGGTGCTGGAACTCCCCGTCCTCCCATTTCTGGGCCTCACCGCCGGACTCCGGCAGGAAGGGCAGGACGATGCGGATGAGGTTGGTGGGGGGACGGCGGAAGCGAAGTTCCTCCAGCCGGGCAAGAAGCTCGTCAAAGCCCTCATCTCCGGCGGAGAGGGTGAGATCCCGCTGCTGCGTGTCCATGTCCTCGTCCACGAGGAGGACGGTGATGGCGATGTCATCCGGTTCCGTGACGCCGGTGAGGGTCTTGATGTCCAGGGGACGCTTGTACACCAGGGCGGCCACCAGTGCCGCCGCCAGCACTGCGATGGCGGTGATATAAAAGATTTTTTCCCGTTTCATGGTTCTTGAGACCTCCGTTCCGTCAAATTGGGACGCAGGGCATCAGAGGGCGGACATCACTCCAGGATGACGGCGCCCTTTTCCCGCTCCGCCAGGCCTGCCTTGATGCGGTAGATGGTGGCGGCGGCGTCCAGCTTGGTCTGCTCGCCGGTGGCCATGTCCTTGCAGGCCACCACACCGGCGTTGACTTCGTCCTCCCCCAGGAAGATCACATAGGGGATGGAGAGCTTGTCGGCGTAGGAGATCTTCTGCTTGAACTTCTTGTCCTCGCAGTGGAGCTGGGTGCGGATGCCGTTTGCCCGCAGCTGCGTGGCCAGGGTGATGGCGGGGGAGAGATCCTCCGTCATAGGCAGGATCAGCACGTCCGCCGGGGCGGTGGGGAGGTCGGGGTTGAGCATTTTCTGCTCTCCCAGCACGTAGAAGAGGCGGGTGAGGCCGATGGAGATGCCCACGCCGGGGAGCTGGCGGTCGGTGTAGTATTCCGCCAGGTTGTCGTACCGGCCGCCGGAGCACACGGAGCCGATCTCCGGGTGGTCCAGGAGAGTGGTCTCGTAGACGGTGCCGGTGTAGTAGTCCAGTCCCCGGGCGATGGTGAGATCCACCGCGAAGTTCTCCGCCGGGACGCCGAAGTCGGCCAGGTACTCCGTCACGGCCTTCAGCTCCGCAAGGCCCTGGTCAAAGGTCTCGTTGCGGCCCTGATAGGCCTCCAGGGCGGAGAGGACTTCCTGGTTGGAGCCGGTGATGGCGATGAACTTCAAGATCTCGCCCGCCTGCTCCGCTGTAAGGCCGCAGTCGTCCACCAGCAGGGTACGGACCTTCTCGGCGCCGATCTTGTCCAGCTTGTCCACGGTGCGCATGATGTCCCCGGACTGTTCCGTGAGGCCCAGCATGGCATAAAAACCGTTCAGGATCTTGCGGTTGTTGACCCGGATCTGGAAGCGCTTGAGGCCCAGGGTGGAGAAGGTCTTGTAGATGACGGAGGGGATCTCCGCCTCGTTGAGGATGGAGAGCTTGCCGTCGCCGATGATGTCGATATCCGCCTGATAGAACTCCCGGAAGCGGCCCCGCTGGGCCCGCTCGCCCCGGTAGACCTTGCCGATCTGGTAGCGGCGGAAGGGGAAGGAGAGGTCGTTGTAGTGGAGGGCCACGTACTTGGCCAGGGGCACCGTCAAATCAAAGCGCAGGGCCAGGTCGGCGTCGCCCTTGGTGAAGCGGTAGATCTGCTTTTCCGTCTCGCCGCCGCCCTTGGCCAGCAGTACCTCGCTGGACTCGATGACGGGGGTGTCCAGGGGGGTGAAACCATAGAGGGAGTAGGTCTTGCGGAGGATCTCCATGATGCGCTCCATCTGCTGCTGGGGCGCGGGCAGCAGCTCCATGAAGCCGGAGAGGGTGCGGGGGGTCATTTTAGCCATAGCAAATGCTCCTTTTCGTGTGATGCGGGCCTCCGGCCCGCGCTTGCCGCCGGCGCGGCGGAGAGGGCGGGGCCGCAGAAAAAAAATATGCTCCCGTCCCAAGGCTTTGGGACGAGAGCGCATGCCGCTTCGTGGTGCCACCCAAATTCAAGGCTCCCGGGGAGCCTCCTTTGGCCTCCTGTGGCGCGGGGAGGGGCCGCGGGCGTCTCCGCCCCCGCTCCGCCGCTGTCCTTCCTCCACTCCGGCCGGAACGCTCTCAGCGGCGCGTCCCTCTCTGTGGGGCCGGTGGGTTGGAGTACTGCTGCGGCATCTGCGCGGTGCCTTTTTGGTTGATTGTACTGCCCCTTGGGACAAAAGTCAAGCGATGGGACGGTTGGAGGGATTGACGATGCACCGCCAGTCCAGATCGCCCCGGGCCAGGCCCAGCACCAGCATCTCCGCGGTGGCGATGTTGCTGGCAAAGGGGATGTTGTTCTGGTCGCACAGGCGGGAGATATAGGAGACATCCCCGGCCATGCTCTCATTGGAGGGATCGTTGAAAAACAGCACCAGATCAAACTCGTTATAGGCGATGCGGGCGCCGATCTGCTGGCTGCCGCCGTGGGCGTAGGACAAGAAGCAGTGGACATTGAGGCCGGTGGCGTCAGCGACCATGTGGCCGGTGGCATTGGTGGCGTACAGGCTGTGCTGGGAGAGGATCCCGGCGTAAGCGGTGCAGAACTGGACCATCAGTTCCTTTTTATTGTCATGGGACATGAGCGCGATATTCATGGGCAGTCGTTCTCCTTTCTTTATTTGATTCGCAGCAGGGGGACTCTGCCGCCCCGAATGCGTTTTGCGATATTTCGGTAGGCAGCGGCGGCCATGGAGCCGTCGCAAAGCTGGACGGGCACGCCCCGGTTCAGTGCCAGAGGCAGGGCGTCGTCCTCGGGGACCACCCCCAAAAGAGGCAGGCCCGCCTGATCGATGGCGTCGTCAATGGTGGCGTGGAGCTGGCGGAGCATCTTTTTGCGTACCCGGTTCACCACCAGGTGCAGCGTCCCGGCGGGGAAGCGGTGGAGCTCCATTACCGTGTGCTGGGCGTCCCGCAGGGAGGAGGCGTCGGCGGTGGAGACCACCACGCACCGGTCCGCGGCACACACTGCCAGCCGGAATCCGTAGCCCAGGCCCGCCGGTGCGTCCAGCAGGCAGAAATCAAAGCTCCGGCGCACCTGGCGCAGCAGGTTTTCCATCTGGGCCGCCGTCACGGCTTCCCTGCGGCTGCGGGCCGGCGCCGTCAACAGATACAGGCCCGGGATCTTGGCGTGTTCCACCACGGCGTCCTGCAGGGGACAGATCCCCTGGGCCACGTCGGTGAAGTCCATCAGGGCCCGGTCGGAAAGGCCCAGGGCCAGATCCAGGTTCCGCAATCCCACATCGCAGTCCAGGCACAGCACCCGGCAGCCCTCCCGGGCCAGGGCGGCCCCCACGCCGGAGACGAAAGAGGTCTTTCCAGTGCCGCCCTTGCCGGACACCACCGCGATGCACTGACCACGCCGCTCCATATGGGGAACCTCCTTTAGTAATTTTTTGATATAGGATCCGCTGCCATTATATAATGCCCGCCCGGCGGAGTGCAAGTGCGGGTTTGGCATTCCATGGGAAAACTTGGCGCCATAACTTTATTATAGCGGATTCTTCTTGATTTTTGCAAACATTCTGGGGTATTTTTCCGGGGTTTTCCGAATTTTTTTGATGAGAACCGCCCGGTGGGTCACCTGGGTACCGGGAATGACGTAATCCTTTACCTCCGGATCGGCGCCTCCCAGCAGGGAAATGGCGCGGGACGCGGAGCGGAGTTCTGCATCGGAGTCCACGGATTTCATGGCCACAAACACGCCGCCCACCTTCACCAGGGGCAGGCACAGCTCGCAGAGCATGGGCAGGGCGGCCACCGCCCGGGAGGTGACGATGTCGCACCCTTCCCGGTGCCCGGCGGCAAACTCCTCCGCCCGGGCGTGGACGCATTCCACGCCGGTAAGGCTCAGATCGTCGCACACCTGCTGCAAAAAGTTCACCCGCTTGCCCTGGGCGTCCAGCAGCGTGATGGAGAGGGAGGGCTCCAGGATCTTCAGCGGCAGGCCGGGGAAGCCCGCTCCGGTGCCCACGTCCGCCACGGTCTTGTTCCGAAAATCCGCCAGGGTCAGCAGAGCCGCACAGTCCAGAAAATGCAGCGTGGCGATATCCGCAGGCTCTGTAATGGCGGTGAGGTTCATGACCTTGTTGGTCTCCACCAGCAGCTGCGCGTAGCGCTGCAGCTGCGGGATCTGCTCCGCAGACAGGCCCAGGGCCGTCAGGCCCTGACGCAGGATGGGTTCCATCTGCTCCATTACGCACGCTCCTTCAAAAGATCCCGGATCTCCGTCAGCAGCACTTCCTCACGGGAGGGTTGGGGCGGAGGAGGAGGGGCCGCCTCCTTTTTCCGGTGCAGGCGATTGACGGCCTTTACCAGGCAGAACACCGCAAAGGCCATGATGAGGAAGTTCAGCACGGCGTTGATGAAGCTGCCCAGCATCAGCGCGCCGCCGCCGGGCAGCTGGAAGCTGAGGGCGGAGAGAGCCTCGTTGCCGCCTGCGAAGATCCCCAGGATGGGATTGATGATGTCGTTTACCAGGGAGTTGGTGATGGCGCTGAAGGCGCCGCCGATGATGACGCCTACCGCCAGATCCAGGACATTGCCCCGGGCGATGAATTTTTTGAACTCGGCCAGAAAGCCGTTGGGGTTGGACATAGATGCGTTGCCTTTCCTTGAAATTGCCCTCCGGCAAAGCAAGATTGCCGGAGGCTTGAAAACAGGGTTCCGCAAACCCTTGCGCCCCAAGGGTTTGCGGCCTTAGACCGGAATGGAGCCGATAGAAGAGGGCAAAACCATCCGGAATTGGTGCGGACGTGCCGCTGTGGGCTGGAAACGGGTTTAACTATTTGTAATATCCAATAAAAATATTACAAATAGGATTATTTCAAGCCCAGCCGGCCCGTTTTCTGAAAAATTTACTTCTTGGGCACCAGCTTTTCCGTGCCGCCCATGTAGGGGCGCAGAACCTCGGGAATGATAACGGTGCCGTCCGCCTGGAGGTTGTTCTCCAGGAAGGCAATCAGCATCCGGGGAGGTGCCACGCAGGTGTTGTTGAGGGTGTGGCACAGCTGCATTTTGCCGTTTTCGTCCTTGTAGCGGATCCGCAGGCGGCGGGCCTGGGCGTCGCCCAGGTTGGAGCAGGAGCAGACCTCAAAGTACTTCTGCTGACGGGGGGACCAGGCCTCAATGTCGCAGGACTTCA
>NZ_DAWBAJ010000068.1:0-7603 GCF_052306735.1 Dysosmobacter sp.
TGGCCTTCGGCACCTACGCCCTGGGCATGACCGATCCCATCCGGGACCCCGACGTACTGATCAACTGGCCCATCAACACCCCCGCCCGGGGGGAGACCATGCTGAAACGCCCCCTCTATCACAATCTGATGAAAAACAACGACTATTTTGCTCGGTATCACGCCTATTTCGACCATCTGCTCACGGAGTATTTCGAGAGCGGCCGGTATGAGGCGGTCATCCGGCAGACCCAGGCCATGATCGCCCCCTATGTCCAGGCCGACCCCACCGCCTTCTGCTCCTATGAGGACCACCTGCTGGCGGTGGACACCCTGCTGGAGGTGTGCCGCCTGCGCTCGGAGAGCGTCCGGGGACAGTTGGAAGGAGACTATCCCGCCACCCTGGCCCAGTGGGCGGAACGCCCGGTGTTCGGGGTGGACGCTTCCCATGTGGACCTGCGGGCCCTGGGGGATTTCGATGACCTGGAGGCGGCAAGGGAGCGGCAGGATGAGGCCGCGGCGGTGGTGGAGTGACGCAGGGAAAGAACATGGAATGAGTTTCAGAACAGATCCACGCCAATTTGGTGCTTGATAAACGAAAAAATCAGGCCGCCGGTTCCTTTCGGAACCGGCGGCCTGATTGCAATTTCACCGTTGTCACATTTCCGCCAGATAATACCGCAGGTTCTTCGCCGTTCCTTGCTTTTCCAGCAGGCCGTCCCGGGTCATCTCCCGCAACAGCAGGATCGCCGTGGCCTGGGAGACGCCCAGCGCCGCCTCCACGTCCTTCCGGACGACCCAGCCGTTCTCTCTGCACAGCCCGATGACCTTCTGCACCCGGGCCTCTCTCTTGCCCAAACTGGTGGCTGGCCGGGCAGGCGGGGTATTTTCTGCTTCGCGGCTGAAATTCAGGTTCGGCAGGGTGATCTTGAAGGCATGGTCGGTGGCCTCGATAGCCGGCTGCACCGCCGCGCCGGCGTAGCACTCGTGGATACGGAGAATGCCGGTTCCGTAGGCCTCGATCAGCCGCAGGCGGTAGAAGATGTTGGCCAGGTCAGGGTTACGCAGCACTGATACGCCCAGGCGGATGTCCTCCAGCCCGATGCCCCTGGCCAGGCCGCCGATGGTGACGAACTCGATCCGATCCTCAAAGATACTAATAAGGGTAGGGCCGCTGAAGGCGTAGTCCCGGTGGACCAGGGCGTTGAGCAGCGCCTCCCGCACGGCCTCGGGCGGGTAGTCCCGGATATCCACCCGGTCCAGGCCGGAGAACTCCGCCCGGGTGCGGTTGAATCGGTCGATATAGCCGTAGGCATCCTCCAGTTGCTGGAGCAGAGAGCCGGTCAGCTCCTGCCGGTCCTTGAAGACCGACTTTTTGCTGCCCTCGAAGACGGCCAGCTTGACGGTGTGGCTGCACTGGTCTGAGAGCAGGAATGCCAGGTTGGTGTAGGTACCGTCCGGACCGATCAGATGGAGCGTGCGCATCTGAGACGGGCCTAAGGCCACGTTCCGGCTCCGGAAAAAGGCCGAGGCCTGCTCAAAGGTGAGCTGCTGCTCCAGGGAGCGGGCGGCCTCATAGCTGTCGCCGCTGGTCTCCTTGATCATGTCCAGAATGGCCGCCTCGCTGGCGGGGACGGTGGAGGCCCCCTGGCGGACAAAGACGCCCTCCGGGCGGATGCCCTTGCTGTGGAGGTAGTAGGGCCGGGCCGTTCCCCGCTGGACCCGGACGCAGATCACCGGCTTTCCCTCCATGGTCTCACAGCGGCAGTCCAGGAACATCGTCAGGTCCGGGCGCACGGCGTCCCGGATGGCGTTGGTGACCCGGAGCATGGTGCCGTCTGCGTCGTCCACGCCGCGCACCGTGCCGTCGTCCTCAATGCCCACATAGAGGGTGCCGCCGTCGCAGTTGGCGAAGGCGATGGCGGTATTCTTGATGTCGTCCACATACTCCCGCTTCAGCTCGGTCGTTTTGTTTTCCGTGAACATGATGAACCTCCCACAAGCAATCTAATAATCTGATAATTATTATATTAGATTTCCGCGGGATTGCAAGGGGATTTTGTCTCCATGGAGCTATTTTATTGGACCATGCCGCTCAGGCTGTGAACGCAAAAGTCCTCGTACAGCGTATCTGGTTTTCTGATTTGCGTTCAGCGTAGACCTAATGTCGAGCCGCGGTTTTCCGCGCCGCCGAAGGTTTGCGCTGAACGTATTTTTGCGCCCGGCTGAAATTTTCCAAAAAAGTTTTTCTAAGGGGGCAAAAACAGGGAGCCTTTTCTCCATTTATTATGAAAGGGCAATCACGGGCGCCTCCGCCGGCAGGAGTTTTGAAAAATTTTTGCCGGGAGGGGGTGAAAATACTCCCTTCATTTCTACATGCTTAATGAAGGGGCTTTTCAGGAGGCTTCCCGCCCCGAGCCCTTATCCTGTTATGAGAGAAGGTCTTTCCCATGAAATCACACGATCCGATCCGCAGCGAACGGCGCCTGTTGGAGGCTCTCCGAGCCGCGGAGACGGCGACGCTCGCCCTGCGGGACTATGCCGCCACCGTCCTGCCGCCGGGATCGCCCGCAGCGGGAGGCCCGTCCATCGGCGAGGAGGCGCCTGCCAGGGTGGAGCTGCTGGAGGGCGGCTGGCTGGCCGTCACCCTGGAGGCCGTCCTGCCCCGCCGGGGCGACAGCGACCGCAGCCGCTTCCTGGCCCACTCCCTGCGCGCAGCCATCCGCCGGGCGTTCCCGGACCGGCTGCCGCCCAAGTTCCACATCTGCGTCCTGGCCTATGAACATATCTACGGCCCGGGCCGCCGCTTTTTGGACCACGACAACCTGGAGCTGAAGCACTGCCAGGATGTGCTGGAGGCGGCGTTCCTCACCAACGATACCTCCGCCCTCTGCTCCGCCTTCCAGTGCAGCCACCGGGGCGAACGGAACGCCACCCGCATCTGGGTCCTGCCCGCCGAGGCGTTCCCCAAGTGGCTGGAGAGCCATCGGGAGTCCTGGGCCGGACCACCGGAAACCTGAAACGATAGAGAAAAAATGGCCCCAAAAAACATACCGATTTCTGAGTTCTCGCGCCTGCGGATTTTCGGTGCCGCTTTTTGGCCGGAAAGCCAGTATTCCCAAGGGGTCCGGCCGTGGAGTTCCAACGCCGTTGGGATCTTTATGGTTTTGAGGCAGTGCGGCAGCGGCAGTCTGTCGGACAGAGCCTGTGCCGGACAGATCCCGCGGGGAATGGCGGCAGTCTGGGCAAGGAGCTCAGTGTGAAAAGAGCCGCGGGCTGCGGAGATCGCAGTACTTAAGATATGAGGATGATACAAGATGAGATGGAATACAGAATATTTTGGCTTTCGCCTGCTGGTGTTCGTGGGGTTCTGCGGCGAGGTGCCGGTGGCGCTGCTGCGGAAGTCGGGCGGCTGCTATGACTATCGCCGGCGGGTGGTAACGGAGCTGGTGCGGACGGGATATCTGAAGGAGCGGAAGTTCCGGGGAGAGCGCCGCCGTGTGGTCCGCTCCCTGTCTCTGACCAGCAGGGGGCTGAACCAGATCCAACACCTCTCTCCCGGCCGGGCGGAACAGATCCGGGCACGCCTGCTGGCTCCGGCCGACGGCCAGGGGGACTGGAGACGGACCCAGCGGCTCCACCGGAACGCCGCCTGCCTGCTGCTGGCCCACCAGCTGGGGGCACGATGGGTCCCGGGCAGGCGCAGGGACGACGCCAGGCGGAAGGAGCTGGTCTATTACAGCGCCTATGAGCTGAACAAGGTCTGCGGCAAGGACAACAAGTCCGCCCGGGTGTCCGGGGTGCTGCTGACGCCTGGCGGGCGCTATTACGCCCTCTATTACCTGGGCCGCCGGAATATGCGGTGGAACCCCGAGACGGAATTGCTGTTCCGGGATCAGTTCGAGCAGTCGGAGGCCGGGGCCGGCTTTTCCTACAACGGCAGCATCCTGCTGGGGGAAGCGTGGGCGCAGGCCGCCGACCTGGTGCCCAATGCACTGAATCCGCGCAGCCGCCTGATCCGCTTTGCCCGGGAGGACTTCTTCTACTACATCGCCTTTGACGAAAACGGACGCCGGCTGCTCCGGGCGATCCTGGACGAGCACTGCCTCTACCGGCTCCAGCAGTACCTGCTGCGGGAGGCACACTGCCCGGTCACCAATGAGCCTGTGTACCTGTTCCCCCTGGAGCTGCTGGCGGGATTCTATCAGCCGCCGGGGGAACGGCAATACCACGTCCGGCCGGGTCTGGGCTGGTTCTTCGATTTCCAGATGCCCGCCATGGAGCGGCTGTGCAACACCGGGGCGGAGCTGGTCTCCCTGCCCGGCAGCCTGCTGGCCGGTCTGGAACGGAAGGAGGGGGAGCGGAATGGATCGTGAGAAGATCATCACCGCCGCCGAGCTGATGGATATGCAGTTCCTGCCCCGTTCCACGGTGGTGGACGGGATGCTCCCCGCCGGGTGCTACATTCTGGCGGGAGCCCCCAAGGTGGGCAAGTCCTTCCTCATGGCCCAGCTGTGCTGGTGTGTGGCTACAGGGACCCCCTTCCTGGGACAGCCCACCCACCGCTCCCAGGTGCTGTATCTGTCTCTGGAGGACACGGGGGAGCGCGTCCAGGGCAGGCTGATCCGGATGTTCGGTGTGGAGCACCCAGTGGGACGCCTCCATCTGAAATTTGAAACCGACCTGCGTGGGAGAGACCTGCTGGCGATGCTGGAGGGCTTCTTCATGGATCACCCAAGTGTCCGCCTCGTTGTCATAGACACCTTCCAGCGGGTGCGGGAGGGCGGCGGCGCTCAGTACAGCTACCAGAGCGACTATGAGGAGATCCGCCCCTTCAAGGAATTTACCGACATCCACGACGTGGCGCTAATCCTGGTCCACCACACCCGGAAGAACACGGAGAGCGAGAACTCCTTTGACCGGATCAGCGGCACAAACGGCCTGCTGGGGGCGGCGGACGGGGCCTTCCTGCTGTACCGGGAAAAGGGCCGTGTGATTCTGGACCAGACCGGGAAGGATCTGCCGGGACAGCGGATGATCCTGGACTTTGACCCGCAGCGCTGCCTGTGGACGGTGGTGAGCCGGGAGGCGGAGATCGCGGAGCCGCCTGAGCCGCTGCTGGATCTCATCGACCAAGTGATCGGCGGGGGGTGGCAGGGGACAGCCACGGAGCTGCTGGAGCGGCTGCGCCGGCTGGACCCGGAGCTCCCTTACCGGGCCAACACGCTGACCCGGAAGCTCAACGCCCTCACCCGCCGGCTCAAGGAGGAGAAGGGCATCGAATACTGGAAGTCCCGGAGACCGGAGAGCCGGCAGCTCACCTTCCTGCGCACGGAGGACGAGGAGGAAGATGAGGAGCATGACGGTGATGACGATGATGACGATTCCGCCCCCGCGGAGGAAATACCGTCATTACCGTCATTGGGATCAGAGAGCGGCGGTGATGGGGATGGCTGAGATGGTTCCAGTCTGGGAGAAGGCCAACCTGACCCTGGAGGAGGCCGCGGCCTACTTCGGCATCGGCATCAACAAGCTCCGGGATCTGACCAACGAGGAAAGCTGTCCCTTCGTGCTCTGGAATGGAAGTAAACGGCTGATCAAACGAAAAGCGCTGGAGAAATATTTGGAGACTGCCTATTCCATATAGGTGGTAAATTCCAAGGCTGTATGGTAAAATAAGATACAGCCTATCGAGCGCTTTTCGAGAAAGGAGGATCAAAACTTGTCCGAAAAGCGCCGGGATCAGAGAGGCCGTATTCTGAAAACAGGCGAGAGCCACCGGAAAGACGGTCTCTATATGTTTCGCTATACCGACACCCGAAAGCAGCGCAGATACATCTATGCCAGGTCACTGGAGGAGCTGCGCCGGAAGGAGGCCGAGATCCAGAGGGACCTGGCGGACGGGATCGACTATGCCGCCGGGGAGATGACAGTACTCGAACTTGTCACCCGGTATATGGATCTGAAGCGCACCCTGAAGGAAAACTCCTATCGCGCCTATGATACGGTCATCAACCGTATGCGGAAGGACCCCTTCAGCCAAAAGCAGATCCGGCAGATCAAGCCCTCCGACGCCAAGGCCTGGTTCGTCTCCCTCCACGACCGGGGGTACAAACAGAGCACCATCAGCACGGTGCAGTGCGTGGTCCGCCCCGCCTTTGAAATGGCTGTGGACGATGACATGATCCGCAAGAACCCGTTCAAATTCAAGCTCTCGGACGTGATCCCCAAGGATGCCTTTGTGCGGACGGCCCTCACCCGGGAGCAACAGGACCTGTATCTCCAGTTTTTCCAGGAGTACGGCGGCGGGAGCTATTACGACGACATCGTGATCCTGCTGGGCACCGGGCTGCGGGTCAGCGAACTGTACGGCCTCACCAAGGCGGATCTGGATTTTACCCGCCGCTGTCTCTATGTGAGGCGCCAGCTGTGCCGAACAGCCAACCGGCCCTATTTCATCACCAGCCCCAAAACCAAGAGCGGGATCCGCACCATCCCCATGACGGACATGGTCTACATGGCCCTCAAGCGGGTGCTGAAGGATCGGACGCCGCCCAAGACAGAGATGGTGGTGGACGGGTGCAGCGGCTTCCTGTTCCTGGATAAGGACGGCAGGCCAAAGGTGGCCATGCATCTGGAGAACTACATGCGTCTTCTCCAGCGGAAACACCGGTGGGCCCTGGGGGAGGACTTTCCCGTGGTCACGCCCCATGTGCTGCGGCATACCTTCTGTACGAATCTGCAGCGGGCGGGCATCGACATCAAGAGTTTGCAGTACCTCATGGGACACTCCAGCGCCAGCGTCACCCTGGATGTCTACACCCACACGGACTACAACTCCGTCAAGCACGCCTTTGATCAGATCGCAGCCAACCTGTGACAGGATCAAAACCGGACATTTTCCATACACCGCTTCTTACACCATTTGCGTCGAGACTTATCCATATCTGTGTAGATTTACGGGAGATCCGAACTTCGGACGCGCACCCCAAAATCCCGCAAAATCCCTGCGGCAGAAGGGATACGGAGGCTTGTACACATCTGCGTGGGCAGCCTCAAAATCCCCGGGAAGGGCGGGCGGCATGTACTAAGCCTGAACCTAAAATCGTGCGAAAAGCCCCGGAGTCGATGACTCCGGGGCTTTTTTTGCCGCTCATCGCCTCCATTATTCCAACCCCCTCGATAAGCAGGGCAGACACTTCGGTAAGACTAGCAGTCTGTTCCGCAACAGCGCTGTCGCGCAGGCCCCCTGGGGCATCTGCAAAGCCGCTGCAGCCCTGGGTGATCTTTGTGTGAGCCTCTGCCCAGGTTTCGGGCAAATTGGTGATGGCAGCAAAGTCCCGGAAGGACTTGACCATCGTGTGAAGGGCTTCGATACCCGCCCGGTAGGCATCCACATCTGTAGACGGAAACGCTGGCCGGCATCCGCCACAGCAGGAAGGGTCTGCCCTTTCCACGGCTCTTGAAAAACTTTTGGTTTTTTTGAAAGAAATCCTTGACAAACCGGGTGCGCTTCTGGTATATTAATTTTTGCCCGCTACGGGTAATCGACATGGCGGCATAGCTCAGTTGGCTAGAGCATGCGGTTCATACCCGCAGTGTCCCCGGTTCAAATCCAGGTGCCG
>NZ_DAWBAJ010000069.1:0-7564 GCF_052306735.1 Dysosmobacter sp.
GGTTCCAAGGGTTTCAGCCGTTTGGCACTCCGCATAGGAAACCTGATTTCGAATCCGGACCCTTCAACCACTTGGGTACACCTCCATGTATTGAAAATCGGTCGCCCGATTTACAACCTGCTTATTCACTTTTCGGGAAAACTGTTAGCATTCTGTTAGCATTTTGCGTTTTTTGCGTTTTCCCTAAATCCAGCAATTCCTTGTGGCACAAGGATTAGCGGTTTTTCACCGTGCCTTCATGAGTGACGATTTCGAGTCAGCCCCGTTATGACCACTTCGATACCGCTGCATAGTATGTTCACCTGGCGCAAAGTGCGCACAGCAGGCACCCATATAGTGACTGCGGATTGTATTATGCCATATTTTTTCTTCCGATGCAAGCCCTAAAGGCCCGGATGCGGCTCCGGCAAATTTTAAAAACACGGTAATTTTTTGAAACTGTGGTACAATAGAATTGTACAGCACTCTGAAAGGGAGTTGGCAATATGACGCCCCAGCTTTTCCTTTACGGTTCCCCAGACCGCTATTACAATTACATCCGGGCCGTCCAGGCCGCCGGCGGCTCCATTCTGGTATCCCGGGACTTGGGTGCATGGCACGGCTGCTGTGGATTGCTTTTGCCGGGAGGCGGCGACATGGAGCCCTGGCGCTACGGTCAGGAAAACACAGCCTCCCACTCTATGGATCCTGCCCGGGATGAAGCTGAGCTGGCCCTTCTGGAACAGTTCACAGCGGCACGGCTGCCGATACTGGGCATCTGCCGGGGCATGCAGGTACTCAATGTCTTTTTCGGGGGAACCTTGCTTCAGGATTTGCCGGGACACTCTGCAGTTTACGGACGGGATCGCCTGCACCGTATTCGTGAGATTTCCTCCCCGCTGAACCTATGGAATGGGAATCTGTTGGTAAACAGCGCCCACCATCAGGCGGTGGATCGGCTCGGCAGCGGTCTTATCGCCGTACAGTGGGCCCCGGACGGCACGGTGGAAGCGCTCTGCCACCAGTCCCTCCCCATCTGGGGGATACAGTGGCATCCGGAGCGGCTGACTGGAGCGTGGGCGTTGCCCGGGACTGTGGAAGGACTTCGGCTGTTTCAGGCATTTTGGGCACTTTGCAGGAAATGAACCGGAGAAAAATAAAAAAGTGTGAAAGTCCCGCTTGACACGTTCTCCTTTTCATGGTAATATAACAAAGCTGACAATTTCCACGGAGGGCCGACGCAGGTGTAGCACAATGGTCAGGGCACCAGCCTTCCAAGCTGGGGATGCGAGTTCGATTCTCGTCACCTGCTCCAACTTATTCGCGCCAGTAGCTCAGCTGGATAGAGCAACTGCCTTCTAAGCAGTGGGCCAGGGGTTCGAGTCCCTTCTGGCGTACCAGCTTCCCTTTTGGAGCGACCGTCAGCCGAATGTGTCCCATGTGGATCCGTACAGGATTTCATATGTGGTGGGTGTAGCTCAGTTGGTTAGAGCACCGGATTGTGGTTCCGGGTGTCGTGGGTTCGAGTCCCATCTCCCACCCCAGAACAGCCAGGGGATCGGGGTAACCCCCGGTCCCCTGCTTTTTCCCCGCATAGGGGCGTCGCCAAGTGGTAAGGCAAGGGACTTTGACTCCCTCATCCGCTGGTTCGAGTCCAGCCGTCCCTGCCATGTATCATTCCGCGTATTTTGCGCGTTTTATATGACCCGGTAGCTCAGTAGGCAGAGCAACTGCCTTTTAAGCAGTGGGTCCGGGGTTCGAATCCCCGCCGGGTCACCACGTCGGAGCAAGCGATATGACGCTTGCTCCGACTTTTTTACAAAAGTCAGAGCGAACTCATTTTTCTGCTTCTCCTTTCCAAATTGCAGCCGCTTACCCGGAATATTTCAAGTCGAAACAAGCATGATCATGCTTGTTTCGACTTTTTTATCTGCTTTTCAAAGCAGCGGCTTTGCTATACAATGAAAGCATCAAAAATTTCAGGTGCGGAGGTGAGACTGTGCTGAAAGATACCATCACCTATGGCGGTCAAATCGTTTTGACCCTCTATCACGAAAATGAGGAACTGGATCTGCCGAATCGTCGTTGGCGGGAACGGCAGAAGATCGGGCGGTATTGGCTGGAGTTTGAGGAACATTCTGTGGACACAGCAGTGGAATTTCTTGCAGAGGATACCCAGGCAGAGCGGGCACTCCTATCCTATCAGCACCCGCTTTCCCCCAGCGGCAGTCACGAGATCTGCACGGTTATGAAAAGGCTGCGCTGTGAAAAAAAGCCCAGTCACATCTTTCTTCCCGGCAACAGGGGATTTCGCCTGCCGCAGGAGGACTGGGACCTCCTTTGCGAATTTATAAACAAATACACCGGAATGGATCTGGAAAAAGCCCCGCTGGCATGTGGGGACACCTTTTTGTTTCATTACGTCCAGCTGTGCTATGAGAAAACCAAAGACGGCAGCATCCTGGCCAAGCCCCAAGGCTTCGACCGCTTGGATATCCAATTCAAACGCGGCAGCGTCATCTGTGAATCGCAAACCCGCCATTTGGATCCGGCTGAGAAATCCACTGTCACCTTTATCCCACAGGAGGACTGGGACTCCTTCGATCTCTTCGCATATGAGGGCGATCAGCTGTGGTTTTACGCCAAAGATGTGACTTTCATAGAGTCCATCCGCTTTTCCATGAACTTTGCCACGGTACCCACCGTTTCGCTGGAGCGGAACCGCTATCAGGCCAAGTACAATCATTTGGGGAAGCCCGACGTCGTGCAGATCGGACAAGAAAAAACAAATCTCCGTCTGCGTCAGGAACAGCAGGAGACAAAGCTCCTGGGCTGGTGGTTGCCCAAGAAAACGTCCTCTTATCTGATCCAAAAAGGGCTGGACACCACCGTTTACGATATCGCCAACAAAATGCTGGATCACCGGTGGGAGGAAGTGATGCTCTTTGATCCGTACCTGCTGGATAAAAAGGGGAAAACGGCGCTGATCGACTGGATGCGCCTGCTGTGCGGAAGTCCCGCCAAGAACCTCTGGGCCGTCTACTACCACAAAGCGGAGGCGGAAAACGCCATGACCCTGGCGGAAGCCCGTCGCCTTTTAGCCACAGACTGGTCCTTGTTTCAGATCCTTCGCCGGAATGCAAATTGCCTGCACCTGGTGGGCCTCAGCCAATATATCCACGACCGCTTTCTCCTTTGCCGGGCGGGCAGTTCCTTTTCAGGCATCTCTCTGGGGACTTCCCTCAATTCACTGGACTCCAATTTCTTTTGCGTACACATCCTGTCGGATCCATTTGCCCGGGAGTGCTGGGAAACGCTGTGGGGCCAGATGGGTGCACATACCGTGGAAACCGAGGTGATCCCGCATGAATGAGCAAAAAATCGAACCCTGCCTTTTGAGCAAGTGGAACCATTCTATTTCCTCCCAAAAAGCCCAGGAGGAAATGCGCCGTCTCCTCTCCCGCCGAAAACCCCGGCGCCTGTTTCATGATCTGCTGCACAGGCAGCAAGAAGGCAGCGGCAGCAAACTGCCCCATCAAGTCTTTCTGACTACCTGCGCGCTTTTTTGCAGGGGGCAGGATCCGTCACAGGAGATCCTGCAGGCCATCCAAACCGCCCATCTGGAGGAGATGCTGTGTGTGGGATTCCGGCTGTTTCTGTGCAACAAGAGCAAACAGCGACAGTTTACCATTCAATGGACCGATCAGACCTTCCCCAACCGGTATGCCTGGCTGACCCGCTTTTCCGGGGAATTCTATAGTTCCGCATTTGAGGAGCTCTTTTCCACAGCCCGGCTCATCTCCCAGCTGGATCCCGACAGGCTGTGGGAGATCGCCAAGGAAGATCCCAATGACCTGCTTTTCTTAAACTGGCCGGATATTTTCTGGGAATTTCCCTCCACTGCCAGGGCTTTGGAGCTTTTGCAGCCTGCCCAGAGCCCGCGGCGCCAAGCTCTGGCTTTCTGGTGGCTGACTTTTCCCCTTCAGGATTCCCCTCAATCAGAAGAGCGGGCCCGGGAGATCCTGAGGGAAGCATCCGGTGTGCAGGAAACCATTTTGACTCCCCTTCTGTATGCCTTTTTGCTCCACCAGCACAGCTGTCCTCAGGCGTTCCGCTCCTATCTTATAAAGCCTTCCCGCCATTCCATTCTGGGGCAGGAAATCAAAAAGGGAGCCCTCCATCGTAATTGGCACGCAGCGGCAGCTGCCGCTGCCCTCATCCGGGAAATTCCATCCCGCCGCAGGCGGGAATCCCTCTGGAAGGGGCTGATGTCCGGTATGAAGGAGAACCTGGGGACAGGACGCTTTCCTGCCGATCCCAACAGATGCCGGGAATTTCTCCAACAGCTTCCGCCCCCGCACCGGGAACACCTTTGCCAAGAGCTGATGGCCCAGTTCAAAACGCTGCACACCGCCGAAATTGACCGTCTTGTGCGTCCGCAGATTTTTCAGCACGACGCATCCCGGAGAGCCGACATGCAAGAGATCCTGAACTCCGCCGCCCAGTAGGCCTCTGCGTTTTTTATGGACACGGAGGCTGCGCTTCGTTCCTCTCCCATCCACATAATTCTCCGCCGGCAGCAGATACTAAGGGCGCATGAAATCCGCCGGGTTCCCCTGCTGACAGCGCCCGGCCTTGACGGGAAAGGAACGGAGCATATGCCGGAGAAAATCGTGATCGCCCTGGGCGGCAACGCCCTGCAGTCCAAAAACAGCGCCCCCACCGCAGAAGGCCAGCTGGAGGTGGTGCGCCAGACCAGCGAATACCTGGCCCAGATCAGCCAGAGAGGCTACGAGATGGCCGTGGTCCACGGCAACGGTCCCCAGGTGGGCCGCATCCTTCTGGCCAGCGAGACGGCCCGGGAAGTCGTCCCTGCTATGCCCTTTGACGTGTGCGGGGCTATGAGCCAGGGCTATATCGGCTACCACATCCAGCAGTCCTTGAAGTACGCCCTCAACAAGCGCAACCGCAATATCCCCGTGGTGACGCTGGCTACCCAGGTGGTGGTGGACCGGGCGGATCCGGCCTTCCAGAATCCCTCCAAGCCCATCGGCCCCTTCTATACCCAGGAGGAGGCCCGGCGGCTGGAGCAGGAGGCCGGCTACACCCTGCGTGAGGACGCCGGCCGGGGTTGGCGGCGGGTGGTTCCCTCCCCCCAGCCCCGGCGGATCGTGGAGATCGCAGCGGTAAAGCTGCTGTGGGACCACGCTATCGTCATCACCTGCGGCGGCGGCGGCATCCCTGTGGCGGAGAATCCCGACGGCACCCTGGAGGGGGTGGCCGCTGTGATCGACAAGGATCTTTCCGCAGAGCTTCTGGCGGAGCAGGTGGGCGCCGACACCCTGCTGATCCTGACGGAGGTGGAGCGGGTGGCCATCCGCTTCGGCAAGCCCGACCAGAAGGATCTGGACCGCATGAGCCTCTCTGACGCGGCCCGCTACTGCGCCGACGGGGAATTTGCCCCGGGCAGCATGCTGCCCAAGGTGGAGGCAGCCATGCGCTTTGTACGGACCAACCCCGGCAAGAAAGCCATCATCACCAGCCTGGACAAAGCCATCGACGCCCTGGACGGCAAAACCGGCACCGTCATCACCTTTGCGTAAATGAAGATAAGATGCCCCGGCGCTGTGCGCCGGGGCATCTTTTTATGAATAACCGAAATCAGGACACCGACAGGGAATCGGAGAGCTCCAGACCGGGGTTGTGCTTGGTGAGGAAGCCCACGGACCACTCGCCGCCAAAGGCCACCAGCAGCCGTCCCTTGAAGTCCTCCAGGATGGCCGACCCGGTGCACAGCACCAGATCCTTGGGATCGCAGGGGCACTGGGACACCACCCGCAGATGCTCATAGGGCAATCCCTCCATCCGCAGGTCCACGCCGTACTCGTTTTTCATCCGGTACTCGAAGACGTCAAACTGCAGCGTACCCACCACGCCCACGATGACCTCCTCCAGGCCTGCCTCGGGGATCTTGAAGATCTGGATGGCACCCTCCTGGGCGATCTGCTCGGTGCCCTTGATGAACTGCTTGCGCTTCATGGTGTCCTTGGGAGAGACCCGCATGAAGTGCTCCGGCTCAAAGGTGGGGATGCCGGAGAAGCGGAACTTCTTGCCGGGAACGGTGATAGTGTCGCCGATGGAGAAGAGGCCCGGATCAAACACGCCGATGATATCTCCGGCGTAGGCCTCGTCGATGATCTCCCGCTCGGCAGCCATCATCTGCTGGGGCTGGGAGAGACGCATCTTTTTGCCGCTTTGCACGTGGTAATATTCCGCGTCCCGCTCGAAGCGTCCGGAGCAGATGCGCATGAAGGCCAGGCGGTCCCGGTGGGCCTTGTTCATGTTGGCCTGGATCTTGAAGACGAAAGCGGAGAAATCCGGAGAGAACACGTCCACTTCCCCACTGTCCGACACCCGGGGCAGGGGCGGTGTGGTCATACGCAGGAACCCCTCCAGGAAGGGCTCCACGCCGAAGTTGGTCAGGGCGGAGCCGAAGAACACCGGGCTCAGCGTCCCCTTCTGCACGGCCTCCAGATCGAATTCCCGGCCGGCCCCCAGCAGCTCCACTTCCTCCCGGAGGGTCTCCCAACGGCTCTGGCCAATGAGCTCTCCCACTGTGGGATCCTCCAGATCCACCTCTGTGGCCTCTGCCTTTTTGGCGTGGCCCTCGTCGGAGAAGAAGAGGATGTGGCGGCGCTCCCGGTCGTAGACGCCCCGGAACTCCTTGCCGCATCCGATGGGCCAGTTGACGGGATAGGTGTCGATGCCCAGCTCCCGCTCCACTTCCTCGCACAGCTCCAGGGGATCCCGGGTCTCCCGGTCCATCTTGTTGATAAAGGTGAAGATGGGGATGTGGCGCATGGCGCATACCTTAAAGAGCTTGCGGGTCTGGGGCTCCACACCCTTGGCGCCGTCGATGACCATAACGGCGGAGTCCGCCGCCATCAGCGTGCGGTAGGTGTCCTCAGAGAAGTCCTGGTGGCCGGGGGTATCCAGGATGTTGATGCAGTATCCGTCGTGCTGGAACTGCAGCACGGAGGAGGTGACGGAGATGCCTCTTTGCTTTTCAATCTCCATCCAGTCGGAGGTGGCGGCACGGGCCCGCTTGCCCTTGACCTCGCCGGCCTGGGCGATGGCTCCGCCGTAGAGCAGGAATTTTTCTGTCAGGGTGGTCTTGCCGGCGTCCGGGTGGGAGATGATGGCAAAGGTGCGGCGCCGGGAGATCTCTTCTCGCAAAGTAGACATAAAACAGCCTCCTGGATATCAGATTCATAGAGTAGCGCGCCGCAACAGGCGGCGGAAGGGCAGCAGGGACACATTCAAAAAAAGACGGAGCAAGCGTGAGAACGCTTGCTCCGATGTGGAGGTGACACCCGGATTTGAACCGGGGAATCAGGGTTTTGCAGACCCTTGCCTTACCACTTGGCTATGTCACCATCGGTGTTTGTTCTATTATATGCGCTTCCACGGAAAAAGTCCACACTTTTTTTGAAAAGCGATGCCCACACGGTTTTGTGTGGGCATCGCATCTGGAGCGGGCAACGAGGCTCGAACTCGCTACCTCCACCTTGGCAAGGTGGCGCTC
>NZ_DAWBAJ010000070.1:0-7509 GCF_052306735.1 Dysosmobacter sp.
CGGTGCCGGCCCGCTTGATGAAGGACCAGCCCCGCTCCCAGGTGGCCCGCAGCACATTGCCCACGGAGGGGACATGATAGGCGGGCAGCTCCATGACGAAGGGCGCAGGATCACCGGCAAACAGCTTGGTCTTCTTCAGGATGATGCCGGAGATGACGATGGCCGCCACGCCGATGAAGTAGGCGGAGACCGCCACCAGGGAGGACTCGTTGAACAAGGCGCCGGCGATCATGCCGATGATGGGCATCTTGGCGCCGCAGGGGATGAAGCAGGTGGTCATAACCGTCATCCGGCGGTCCCGCTCGTTCTCGATGGTCCGGGAGGCCATGACGCCGGGAACGCCGCAGCCGGTGCCTACCAGCATGGGGATGAAGCTCTTGCCGGAGAGGCCGAACTTCCGGAAGATCCGGTCCATAATGAAGGCAATCCGGGCCATGTAGCCGATGTCCTCCAGAATGGCCAGCATCAGGAAGAGCACCAGCATCTGGGGCACGAAGCCCAGCACCGCGCCCACGCCCGCCAGAGCGCCGTCGCAGATCAGGCCGGTCAGGACTTCATTGACGCCCCAGCCCTCCAGGGCGGCCCGGGGGATTTCCACCAGCCAGGCGGTGCCCAGCACGTCGTTGGTCCAGTCGGTGAGGAAGGTGCCGAAGGGACCCATGGCGATCCAGTACACCGCGAACATCACCACGGCGAAGATGGGCAGGGCCAGGATGCGGTTGGTGACGATCTGGTCGATCTTGTCAGAGGTAGAGAGGCGGTGCTTCTCCCCCTTCTTCTTGACTGCCTTGCTCACCAGACCGTTGATGTACGCATACCGCTGGTTGGTGATGATGCTCTCGGCGTCATCGTCCAGCTCCTTCTCGCAATCCACAATGTGGTCTTCCAGATGGGCCCGGAGGTCGGCGCTCAGGTTCAGATCCGCCAGCACCTTCTCGTCCCGTTCAAAGATCTTCACCGCGTACCAGCGGAGATACCGTTCGTCCACCATGCCCTGGATGGACTCCTCAATGTGGGCGATGGCGTGCTCCACGCTGCCGGTAAACACGTGGGGCAGTTCCCCGGTGCGCTTCTGCTGGGCCATCCTGGCGGCCAGCTCCGCGGCCTCCACGCCGCCCTCGCCCTTCAGTGCGCTGATCTCCACCACCTGGCAGCCCAGGGCATCGCTGAGTTTTCTGGCGTCGATCTGGTCGCCGTTCTTGCGGACCAGGTCCATCATGTTCACCGCTACCACTACGGGCAGGCCCAGTTCGATCAGCTGGGTGGTGAGGTACAGGTTCCGCTCGATGTTGGTGCCGTCCACGATGTTCAGAATCCCGTCCGGCTTCTCCTTCACCAGGTAGTTCCGGGCCACCACTTCCTCCAGGGTGTAAGGGGACAGGGAGTAAATGCCCGGCAGGTCCTGAATGATCACGTCCTTGTGACCTTTCAGCCGGCCCTCCTTCTTTTCCACCGTGACGCCGGGCCAGTTGCCCACGTATTGGTTGGAGCCGGTCAGATCGTTGAACAGCGTGGTCTTGCCGCAGTTCGGATTGCCGGCCAGTGCGATTTTCAGTTCCATTTGGATGCTCCCTTCTAAAAAGTTAGTCTTAGCTAACTCTCGCTCTTAAAAAATGGCGGCTACCCGCCTCAATACACCTGGATCATTTCCGCGTCTGCCTTGCGGATACTCAGCTCATAGCCCCGGACGCTCAGCTCCATGGGATCTCCCAGCGGAGCCACCTTCCGCACATGGATCTCCACACCCCTGGTGATACCCATGTCCATGATCCGCCGCTTCACCGCGCCCTCTCCGTGAAGCCGTTCCACGGTGACGGTCTCGCCCACCTTTACCTGCTTGAGTGTTTTCATTGTCATCCCTCCTGTTTTCAGAACATGATCCGGTTTGCCAAGGTTCGGTCCAGAGCCACCCGGGAATCCTTCACCTGCAAAATCAGGTTCCCAGCCAGCTCACTGACCACCGTTACCTGGGTATCCACCACAAATCCCAGCTCCGCCAGGTGCTGGCGCTGCTCGTCCCGTCCGGTGATCTTCCGGATGGTGACGGTCTCGCCGGGTCTGGCCAGTGTTAAGGGCATCATCGCGCGCCTCCCTTCCCTACGCGGAACCGCAGGATCTCCCCGGTTCTGCCAGCTCATGGTTAGTTTTATCTAACCTCTTACGGTTCCGTAGTTTAACATGACTAACCGCTTCTGTCAAGAGGCTGTATGCTAAAATTTTCCCAATTTATCTGGTATGAAAAAGGAGTGGAGCCCCGGGCAGGATTTGGCCGCCCGGGGCTCCCAATGAGGGGAAAAAAGGAGATAAGATAGGTATCGGATTCAGGGGCACCCTTACCAGGATGCCAGGTTCCGGCCCAGGTCGTGACACGCCTCCCGGGCCTCGGCATTGGGGATCTCATTGGCCATCAGGCCATCAGGATCGTAGAGATCCGCTTTCTTTTCCCGGCAGCGGGCGCTCCAGGTGCGCATCCACTCGCCGTCGCCCCAGCCGAAGGAGCCGAACAGGGCGATCTTTTTGCCGGCCAGAGCGTCCTCCAGAGCGGAGAACATGGGTTCAAAGCTGTCCTCCTCCAGCTGCTCGGCCCCCATGGCGGGACAGCCGAAGGCCACCACATCGAATTCACCCAGCCGTCCGGCGGAAAATGCCTCCGGCCCCAGCAGCTCCACCTGGGCTCCGGCCTCCCGGGCACCCTGGGCAATGCATTCAGCCATCTGCTCCGTGTTTCCGGTGCCGCTCCAAAATACAATGGCAAGTCGGTTCATAGCGATCTTCCTTTCCTGTGCGTCCTTACGCAGCAATCAGTTTTGTCAAAGCCGTACCCCGCCGGAGCCGCTCCAGGCAGATCCGGGTACAGCGTCGATAACAGTCAAAGCGCCGTTGGGCCGCCGCGGCGTCACCGTAGACCTTCCAATAGCCGCAGCAGGTGAAGTCTCGGCCCCGGTGGCGGATGAAGCCCTCCACATCCTCCAGCGGATATCCCAGAAAGACGCCGATCTCATGGGGATAGTCCTCCTCCAGGCACAGCCGTCTGGAAAGCCGGGTCAGCATAGCCTGGCAGCCCTCCTCCGGCCGGTAACCCTGCCGGCGTAAAAAGTCTTGGATCTCCGGCTGGCAGAGGATCCGCGTGATCCACGCCTCCCGGTAGAGGTAGATCATCCAGGCTCCCGTCCGGGGACAAGCCTTGAGCACCCGCACCCGGATGCCCCGGGCTGCCAGCACTCCTTTCCAGCGCGCCAGAGGGACCCGCCCTTCGTCGGAGGGCCCCGGCTGATACCGGAACAGGCTGGCAGGCTTCAGCCCCACCAGCGTGGGTGCGCACTGCTCCACCAGCACGGATTCAAATGTCCGTTCCATCAGGTCTCCTCCTCTGTCTCCGGTGTACGCTCTTTAGTTAGCATTAACTAACCTCAAAGGAAAAAGAAGCGGGAGTGTTCCCTCCCTCCTCTTGTGGTTAGTCTTAACTAACCACGTGCATATGCTACCATATTCATCCCAGTCTGTCAACCTCTTTTTTCATGTTTTCTCAGGTTGTCAAAAAATGGGGCAGGGTCTATACTGGACGTATCTCAACCACAAGGAGGCAATCCCCTTGAAACTTCTGGTTCTCTCCGATTCCCACGGCAACGTGCGCAATATGGCGGAGGCGGTGGAGCGCACTGCCCCCCGGATGATCCTGCACCTGGGGGACTGCTGGCGGGATGCCGAACAGCTTCATGACCTGTATCCGGACATCCCGTTGATCCAGGTGCCCGGCAACTGCGACTTCCGTCCCCAGGAGCCCACGGAGCGGCTTTTATGCCTGGAGGGCAAACGGATCCTGCTGTGCCACGGCCATACCTACGGCGTGAAACAATCCCTTCTCTCCGCCGGATACGCCGCAGAGGAGCAGGATCTGGATCTCTTTCTCTTCGGCCACACCCACAAACCCCTGGTGGACATGCGGGGCAAGACGCTGTTTTTGAATCCCGGCAGCATTGGAGACTGGGCCCGCCCCTTTTACGGCGTGGTGACTCTGGAAAGCGGGCGGCTGGACGGCCGTACCTTCCCGCTGGCCTGACGGAAGCAAGGCAGCTTGCCAAAAGAGGGGGGCTATGGTATACTGTCCGGTGGATCGTCGATCCCCCTATCCCAAAGGAGGAACCCCCCACATGGAACTTTCCTATTTTTTCGGTGCGGCTGCCGGCGGTTTTCTGCTGATGGCTGCGGTGGGCATTCAGGCCCTGATCGCGCTGTTTTCTTCCATTCCCCTGGCAAAGCGCCGGAAAAAGGAGTGCCCCGGATTTGACCTGCAGCGGGCTTTCCGCCGCATCACAGTGACCTCTGTGTCCGCAGTGGTGCTGGTAGTCGCCATCACCATTGCCGTGATCCACTTTACATCCATGGCACCCACCGCCGGATACCTCTTCGGCATGATCTTGGGCTTTGTGCTGAGCATCAAGCGCATGACCCCCAACAACGCGGAAAATCAAAAGCGCTTCGAGTCCATCTACGCCGACTGCTATCCCAGCGGCCACAAGGACTAAGCGCCGGATGCCGATTTGCATACGGCCCGCACAGCTGCCGGGCCCGGAACAAAAGTTCCGGGCCCGGCCTTTTTCTGTTCTTTTCCGGCCGCTTAACGGGCCGCGCCGCTGCGCTTGCGGTAATCCTCCACAGCGGCCTGCACGGCCTCCTCCGCCAGCACGGAGCAGTGGATCTTCTGGGCGGGCAGTCCATCCAGCGCCTCCACCACCGCCTTGTTGGAAAGCTGCAGCGCTTCATCCAGGGGCTTTCCTTTGATCATCTCCGTGGCCATGGAGCTGGCGGCGATGGCGCTGCCGCAGCCGAAGGTGTTGAACTTCACATCCGTAATGACCTGGGTCTCCGGGTCCACTTTGATATACATACGCATGATGTCGCCGCACTTGGCGTTGCCTACCTCGCCCACCCCGTCGGCGTCCTCCATCTTGCCCAGGTTCCGGGGATTGCGGAAATGATCCATGACTTTCTCACTATACAGTGCCATATCGATTCTCCTTTCAGATGAGATGGGGCCGCAGGCCCCGCTCCAGCTCGTCCCACACCGGGGACATCTCCCGCAGGTACGATACGATCCCGGGCAGCACGCTCAGGATGTACTCCACTTCTTCCATGGTATTGCTGCCTGTCAGGGACAGCCGCAGGGAACCATGGGCCACCTCATGTGGCCGCCCCAGAGCCAGCAACACATGGCTGGGATCCAGGGATCCGGAGGTGCACGCAGAGCCGGAAGACGCCGCAATGCCTTTTTCATCCAGCATCAGCAGCAAGGACTCCCCCTCGATGCCCTCGAAGCAGACATTCACATTTCCCGGCAGGCGGCGGACCGCGTCACCGTTGAGGGCGGTGTGGGGGATGGCCAGCAAGCCATCTATGAGCCGGTCCCGCAGAGCCGTCAGATGAGCCGCCTCCCGTTCCATGGTGGCACAGGCCCCGTCAAAGGCCGCTGCCGCGCCGCAGATGCCCGGCAAATTCTCCGTTCCGGCCCGCTTGCCTCGCTCCTGGGCGCCGCCGTAGATCACGGTTTCCAGCGGGATGCCCTTACGGGCATAGAGCACGCCCACGCCCTTGGGGCCGTGGAACTTATGGGCGGAGAGGGAGAGCATGTCGATGTGCATAGCCTCCACATCGATGGGCAGGTGCCCCGCCGCCTGAACGGCGTCGGTGTGGAACAGAACCCCCGCCTCCCGGCAGACAGAGCCGATCTCTGCTACCGGCTGCACGGTGCCGATCTCGTTGTTGGCAAACATCACGGAGACCAGGCAGGTATCCGGCCGGATGGCCTCTTGCACCTGCTGCGCCGTCACCACGCCGTCCGGCGGAATATCCAGCAGTGTTACTTCATACCCCTCCTTCTCCAGGGCTGAGACGGTGTGGAGCACCGCGTGGTGCTCAAATTTGGTGGAGATGATGTGCCGCTTTCCCTTCCGGGCCCCCATGGCCGCCCCGGTGCGCAGGGCCTGCACATCGGACTCACTGCCGCCGGAGGTGAAGGTGATCTCCCGGGGCTGAGCGTTCAGGTGGCTGGCGAAGATCTCCCGCGCGGCGGAGAGCTTTTCCGCTGCCCGCTGTCCCGGTGTATGCAAACTGGAGGGATTGGCAAAAACCTCTTGGAAACAGGGCATCATGGCAGATAGTGCCGTGTCGCTCAGAGCGGTGGTGGCCGCGTTATCCGCGTAGATCCGCATATTATTTCCTCCTATTCCTATTTCTTTTCTATGAATTAAACATACACCACTAATTCATAGTTGTCAAGTAGGAATTTAGATTTTTTATCAGCCCGGCGAAGGGGCACTCCGCCGGGCTGCGGATCCGTCTCAAACAACTGCCATATCCGGTGCCTCCGGCACCACGGGCTTACTCTGCGTCTTGGGTGCAGAACTGCCGTTCTGTCCGGCATCCGCCCCCTGCTGCGCCTCCTGGCCATCCTCCTTTTGGAAATTGCTCTGGGTATCAGGGGCCAGGTATTCCTCCAGGCACAGGCCCTTCTGCTGCATCTCCCGGGCGGCCTCTTTGCCCACATAGCGGTAGTGCCAGGGCTCGTACCCGATACCGGTGACGGCGCACTTGTCGGTGGGATAGCGCAACACGAAGCCGTACTCCCAGCAGTGGGCCATCAGCCACTGCTGCTCCGGGGTCTGGGCCTGCTGCTCGTCCAGCAGTTGGTAATCCGCCGACACGATGTCCAGGGCCAGACCCGTCTGGTGCTCGCTGGTCCCCGGAGGCGCCACCCAGCGGGCGGCCTCCTGCTCCACCGTATCCCGGCTCCAGCCTGCCGAGAGCAGTCGGGAGACCTTGTTGCGGTAAAGCCGGGTCTGGGTATCCTCCGTCCGGTAGGCGGAACAGACAATGGGCTCCAGTCCCGCCTCCCTACAGTCCGTCAGCATGGCATTGAGATCATCGTAGATCCGCGCATCCACTTGCAACCCGTTGGCCAGGGTCTTGAGCTCCACGTGATAATCCTCCGGCAGTTTGTGCCAAGCGTTTACCAACAGCAGCTGCCAGTCCTCTTGGGAAACCGCCTGATCCGCTGCTGTCAGCACGGCGGTCTGGGTGCTCTGCATGGCAGATGTCGTCCCGGTGCCGGAAAGGGCCAGGGCCGGTGTGCTTAACACCGCCGCCGCCAGCAGCGCAGCGGCCGGTGAAGCTAATTTTCGACAGATCTTCATGGTTGTTCTCCTTACCAGCCGGGTGTCCGGCTGCTTTCTCCTTTGTTGATTTTATGGTACACCCGGATATCTGTGGAAAACAAGTGATTTTTGTTAACAATTCCGTATCAAAAAAGAGGCCGCCCTGTTGGGCGGCCTCTTTACAGCGCAGGGTCTTACTTGTACATCTCCGGCTTTTCCATGGTCTCCACCTTCAGGAACTGAGAGGTGCCGCGGGAGGCGTTCAGCGCGTCGCCGGCCACGCAGGCCACATAGCCGTCCCAAGAGGAGGGGCCGGTGAGCTTGCCGGCATGGACAGACTCCACCCACTTGCAGAACT
>NZ_DAWBAJ010000071.1:0-7284 GCF_052306735.1 Dysosmobacter sp.
AGATCGTGGCGGCTCAGGCCCATCACAAGAAGATCGACGGCCACGCCCCGGACCTGGTGGGCAACGACCTCAACGCCTACGTGGCTGCCGGTGTGTATTCCGACCATGAGTGCCACGATCTGAACGACGCCATCGCCAAGCTGGAGCGGGGCCAGTTTATCATGATCCGGGAGGGAACCGCCGCCCAGAATCTGGACGCCCTGTTCCCCCTGCTGTGCGACAAGTATTCCGAGCGGTGCATGTTCTGCAGCGATGACAAGCACCCCAACGACCTGCTGGAAAAGGGCCACATCGACTACATGGTGAAAAAGGCCATCGCCCTGGGCGCCGACCCCATCACCGCCGTGAAGGTGGCCTGCCACAACGCTGCCCGGTACTTTTTGCTCAATAACCGGGGCGCCATCGCCCCCGGCTACCTGGCGGACTTTGTGGTCATTGACAACTTCCAGGACTTCACCATTGAAAAGGTCTACAAGCGGGGCGAGCTGATGGTGGAGAACGGCGTGGTGAAAGACTTCCCGGCGCCGCCCATTGAATCCTATCTGGAGGATCGGGCCCGGAACACCTTCCACGTGGAGCCCCTCACCGCCGAGCACTTCTCGGAGCATCGGCCCCGGGGCATCATCGGCATGGTGGACGGAGAGATCACCACCGTGGACGCCGGGTACTCCGACCGCATCGACGTGGAGTACGACGTGCTGAAAATCGCGGTGGTGGAGCGTCACAAGAACACCCACCACATCGGCATCGGCTTTTTGCAGGGCTACGGCCTCAAGTCCGGCGCCGTAGCAACCTCCGTGTCCCACGATTCCCACAACATCATCGTGGTGGGCACCAATGAAGCCGATATGGCTGCCGCCGCCAACCGGGTGGTGGAGCTGGGCGGCGGCATCGTAGTCTGGGACGGCGGAGTCCCCAAGGCAGAAGTTCCCCTGGCCATCGCCGGCATTATGAGCGACGAACCCCTGGTGACGGTGAATGCAAAGCTGGAGGCCGCCAAGGCCGCCGCCCACGACCTGGGCGTGAACCCCGGCATCGATCCCTTCATGACATTGAGCTTCATGGCGCTGCCGGTGATTCCCACCCTGCGCATTACCACCCGCGGCGTCTTCGACGTCTCCACCCAGAGCTACGTATAAAGGCCTCTGCAAAACATTAGCGCTCTCACGTTGAGAGTGCTAATGTTTACAAATCGTTCATATTTCTGTCATACAATTTCCGATTTTGGGCTCTATCATAAGGCTTGTAAAAAAGAACAGGGGCGATGGAAGAACCCCCGTTCCCATCCGGCGGCATCCTGATGATCCATAACCGCCGAATCAATTCCGGATCATGCTTCATATATTAAGGAGGAATTGATTATGTTTGACCTGAGACCTTATGGCAGAAATTCTATGAACGTTTGGAACCCGTTCTCCGAGATGGAGGAAATGGAAAAGCGCTTTTTCAACAACAACTTCTTCTCCAGCCCCAGCTTGGCGGAGTTCAAGACCGACATCACCGATGAGGGTGACCACTACACCCTGAAGGCTGACCTGCCCGGCTTCAAGAAGGAAGATATCCACCTGAATCTGGACGGCGACACCCTGACCATCCAGGCGGAGCGTCACTCCGAGCACGAGGATGTCCAGAAGAAAGACAAGTACGTCTGCTGCGAGCGCTCCTACGGCGCTTACAGCCGGAGCTTCGATGTCTCCGGCATCCGGGCCGACGAGATCACCGCCAGCTACGAAGGCGGCGTTCTGGAGCTGAAGATGCCCAAGAAGACCGCCCAGGCTCCTGCCAGCCGGCAGATCTCCATCCAGTAATCCCATAAGCAAAATGAGCCTCGCGGCTTTAGCCGCGGGGCTCATTTCTTATGCTTCCTGAACCACAGTGATCTGGCAGGCCTTCATGGCCTCCAGAGCCGTGCAGTGGGCCTGAGGCGTCACCCCGGCACAGCATCCGGCCTCCACCACGATCTCCGCCTCCGGCAAAAAGGCCTTGACCAGCAGGGCGTTGGAGAGGACGCAGATATCCGTGCACACCCCGATGAGCGTCACCTTCTCCACCCCGGGCTGTCCCTGTTTGCGCAGATCCTCGTCCTGGGCTTTCAGCAACGCCCCCAGGTACCGGCTGCCGAAGGTAGGTTTGTCAATGGGATGGGCGGCGTACTCCTGAAGCTGGGGGATGATCTCCCACCCCTCCGTTCCCCGGATGCAGTGGGGCACCGGCAGCTTCTTCCCCTCCTGGGTGGAAAGATAGTCCGCCTCATGGGTATCCCGGGTAAAAAAGACGGTCTCACCCCGGTTGAGTCCATCCACCACCCGCCCCACCACGTAGGGTACAATGTCAGCGGCCTCCTGCGTCCCCAAGGCACCGGAGACGAAGTCGTTCTGCATATCCACAACCACCAATACATCCATATGTGATCCCTCCCGCTGTGTTTTTCTCACTATAGCAAATTCTCCTCCCCGGCGCAAGAGTGTCCTCCTGCCGAGGAAAAAGAAGTTGACTTTTCCCTGGTAAACGACTAACATAGATGTGCTGTCGGCAAATTTTCCAAGAATTTGCCGGAATCGTGTGAGAAATAAGGAGAGAGAACATTGAAGCGTGAAAACTTCCAATCCCGTCTGGGATTCCTGCTGGTGAGCGCCGGCTGCGCCATCGGCATCGGCAATGTGTGGAAATTCCCCTATATCACCGGCCTTTACGGCGGCGGCGTGTTCGTGCTTTTCTACCTGCTGTTCCTGGTGATCATGGGCGTGCCTGTGCTGACCATGGAGCTGGCGGTGGGCCGTGCCAGCCGCAAGAGCGCGGTGGAGGGCTACAAAGCGCTGGAACCCAAGGGCAGCAGATGGCACATTCACGGCTGGTTCTGCATCATCGGCTGCTGCCTTCTGATGATGTACTACACCACCGTGGCCGGCTGGATGCTGGACTACTTCTATAAGTTTGCCGTGGGTGCCTTTGAGGGCGTGTCCAACGACGCCGTGGACGGCGTATTTTCCACCATGCTGGCCAATCCCGGCGAGATGACCATTTTTATGGTGATCATCGTACTGGCTGGCTTCCTGGTGTGTTCCTTCGGCCTGCAGAAGGGTCTGGAGCGCATCAGTAAGTGGATGATGCTGGCCCTGCTGACCCTGATCGTGGTGCTGGCTGTCCATAGCCTGACCCTGGACGGCGCCATGGAGGGCGTGAAGTTCTACCTGCTGCCGGACTTCCAGCGCGCTTCCGAGGCGGGCCTCGGCAACGTCATCACCGCCGCCATGAACCAGTCCTTCTTCACCCTGAGCCTGGGCATCGCCGCCATGGAGATCTTCGGCAGCTACATGTCCCGGGAGCACTCCCTCACCGGCGAGGCCGTGCGGATCTGCTGCCTGGATACCTTCGTGGCCCTTATGTCCGGCATGATCATCTTCCCCGCCTGCTTCTCCTTCGGCGTGGAGGCCAACAGCGGCCCTGCCCTGATCTTCATGACGCTGCCCCGGGTATTTGTCAACATGGCCGGCGGCCGGCTGTGGGGCGCACTGTTCTTCCTGTTCATGACCTTTGCCAGCTTCACTACGGTGCTGGCGGTGTTTGAGAACATCATGGCCAGCTGCATCGACAGCTTCGGCTGGTCCCGGAAGAAGGCCACCGTCGTCTGCTGCATCTTCATTCTTATTGCCAGCATGCCCTGTGTGCTGGGTTATAACCTCTGGTACTTCGAGGCCACGCTGCCCAGCGGCGCTGTGGGCCAGATCCTGGATATCGAGGACTTCCTGGTGAGCAATCTGCTGCTTCCCATCGGCTCTCTGATCTATCTGCTCTTCTGCGTCTCCAAATGGGGCTGGGGCTTTGACAAGTACCTGGCAGAGGCCAATACCGGCACCGGACTTCGGATGGCCCGTGTCTTCAAGCCCTACTTCCAGTTCATCCTGCCCATCATCATCCTGGCTATTCTGATTCTGGGCCTTTCCAACTGGTTGTGGCGGATCCTGATCTGTGTCCTCGTGGCGCTCTTCGTGTTCTTCATGGCCCGCCGCAGCAAAAACTGATCTCCTATAACTGCCGCAGCGGCCAGCCGAAACCGGCTGGCCGCTGCTTTTTCTGATTCCAGTTGTGATATGAAAAAGCCACCGGACTTGCCGGTGGCTTTTATTTTACCATTTTTAGGCTCTCAGATACCGGCGGGCTGATTTTCGGAGGCCTCTTCCTGGATCTCCTCCCGTTTTTCCGGCTGCTCTTTCAGGCTCCGGATCCAGCCGATCAGCGGCAGGCGCCGGTCGATGATATTGACGAACTTCCCCACCGTCAGAGCGGAGACCACCGTGCCCACGCCGATGCCGTTGAGCTTGCCGAAGAACAGGAAGGAGAGCGCCACCGCAATGACGATCAGTGTCACATCAAAGTAGACCTTCACGGTACCGAACCGCTTTCCGCTGACCTGGGAGATGGCCCGCACAACGCCCTCTCCCGGAACCACCAGGGTATCCGGCGCCACCTCAATGGAGATGCCCACCGCCAGGATCACGCAGCCCACCAGCAGGCTGATGAGCCGTACCAACAGCGTCTCCGGCTGAAAGAACCACAGCAGCGCCATACTGACATCGATGAGGCTGCTGAAGAGAAGATTGACGGCGATCTGGAGGAACTGGATGGGGTGAAAATCCCGCTTTAGCAACACGATCTGCGTCAAAATGAACAACATATTGAACAAAAAGGTGGTCATGCCGAAGCTCATGCTGGGCTGCCACAAGCTCAGCACATAGGGGACACTGGAGATCTGGGAAGTTCCCAGGGCGCTCTTGGTAATAAAGGCCACCCCAAACGAGTTGATGGCCACCCCCAAGACAAAGAACCCGTACCGCGGTGCAAGATGTTTCATTTCGTCTCCTCCTCCAAATTCTGCGTTACTGTTTTCAGCAGCCGTACCAGCTGGGATTGCTCCTCCGGGGACAGGTTCCGGGCTGCCCGGGCGTCCGTCTGGCGGAAGATCTCCTTGGCCTGCTCCGCCAAAGCACGTCCTTCATCCGTCAGCCGGAGGAAGGACGCCCGTTTATCCTGACCGTTTTCCTCCCTGACAATCAGTCCCTGGCGCTCCATCCGCCCCAACAGATTGGTCATGGTGGACTTGTCCAACACGCAGTCCCGGCAGATATCCCGGGCAATGCAGCCATCGTGCTCCAGCAGATACTCCAGGATCTTGGGCTGCCCGGGATAAAGGCCCAGTACAGCGATCTGCTGGGTGATGAGGCGGTTGCTGTGATGGAAAGCCCGCAGCAGCAAAAAGTGCAGCTCCTGATCCAGCATCTTTCTCTTTCCTCCGCAATTAGTTTTAATTCAAACCTTTTGTATGATAGTGCATTTTCCCATCTGATACAATATACAATGTCCCAGAAAACCCACAGCCAACTCCGCAGGTTGTTGGCTCTTTTCACAAGACCGCTCTTGAGGGCGGAAGCCCTTCCGGCATTGTCCCCTCCCAGTGACCTCCCGCCGCCGCCGATTCTGTCACCCTTGCCAAATTTGCAGGAAGAAGTGCTCAATCCTGCAAAACAGGGCTTTTCAAGCGGAATCCTTTGTGGTATATTGAAACGCAAGAAACACGGGCTCCCCGTGATACGCAGGAGGTCTCCCCCATGATCACACTTCACGAAAACGGCGCCTTTTTGGTAAACGGCGCCCCCTGTGCCAGCGCTTCCCTCTCCCCGGAGGAAGGCCGCAGGCGGACCATGGCATACAGCATTCTCCAGTCCCACAGTGTCTCCGGCGATCCGGGGCACCTGCAGATCAAGTTTGACGCCCTGATCTCTCACGACATCACCTATGTGGGCATCATCCAGCAGGCCCGGGCCTCCGGCATGAAGGAATTTCCGATTCCCTACGCCCTCACCAACTGCCACAACAGCCTCTGCGCCGTGGGCGGTACCATCAATGAGGACGACCATGTCTTCGGCCTCTCTGCCGCCAAGAAATACGGCGGTATCTATGTCCCCGCCAACCAGTCCGTCATCCACTCCTATGCCCGGGAGCAGATGGCCGGATGCGGCAGGATGATCCTGGGCTCCGACTCCCACACCCGGTACGGGGCTCTTGGCACCATGGCCGTGGGCGAGGGCGGACCGGAGCTTGCCAAGCAGCTGCTGAAAAACACCTGGGACATCGACTATCCGGAAGTGGTGCTGGTGTATCTCACCGGCACGCCCCGCCGGGGCGTCGGCCCGCACGACGTGGCCATCGCCCTGGTGAAAGCCACCTTTGCCTCCGGCTTCGTCAACAACCGGGTGCTGGAGTTCTGCGGGCCGGGCATCGCCTCGCTGCCCATCGACTTCCGCAACGGCATCGATGTCATGACCACGGAGACCACCTGCCTCTCCTCCATCTGGGAGACGGACGCTGTGACGGAGGGCTTCTACCAGGCTCACCAGCGTCCCGGGGACTACCGCCCCCTCCATCCCCAGGACGGCGCGTACTATGACCGGTACATTGAGATCGACCTCTCTCAGGTGGAGCCCATGATCGCCCTGCCCTTCCACCCCTCCAACGCCTGGACCATTCGGGAATTCCTGGACAATGCGGAGGAGATCCTTGCCGGGGTGGAGGCGGACGCCCGTAAGCGTTATCCCAAGGCGGATCCCCAGCTTTGCTGCAAGATCCATGACGGCGGCGTCTGGGCTGACCAAGGCGTCATCGCCGGGTGCGCCGGCGGCCTCTTTGACAACATCACCGAGGCGGCGGACATCCTCCGGGGCGGCTCCACCGGAAACGGTGCCTTTACCCTGGATGTGTACCCCACCAGCGTGCCGGTGAGCCTGGAGCTCACCAAAATTGGCGCCACGGCGGACCTGCTGGAGACCGGCGCCGTCATCAAGCCCAGCTTCTGCGGCCCCTGCTTCGGCGCTGGGGACGTCCCCGCCAACAACGGTCTCTCCCTGCGGCACACCACCCGCAACTTCCCCAACCGGGAGGGCTCCAAGCCCGGCGAGGGCCAATTTGCCGCCGTGTGCCTCATGGACGCCCGGTCCATTGCCGCCACGGCCTTGAACGGCGGAAAGATCACGCCTGCTACGGACATCGACTATGGCCCCGTCCACCACGACTACCACTTTGACAAGGGCGTCTATGACCGGCGTCTCTACTACGGCTTCGGCAAAGCGGATCCCAGCGTGGAGCTGGTGATGGGGCCCAACATCACCGACTGGCCCAAGATGCAGCCCCTCTCTGAGAACCTGCTGGTGGAACTGGCCGCGGTGCTGCGGGATCCCGTCACCACCACCGACGAGCTGATCCCCTCCGGCGAGACCTCCTCCTACCGCT
>NZ_DAWBAJ010000072.1:0-6648 GCF_052306735.1 Dysosmobacter sp.
CCGCCACGGAGTCCACCACCACCACGTCGATGGCGCCGGAGCGCACCAGGGCCTCCGTGATCTCCAGGGCCTGCTCACCGGTATCCGGCTGGGAGATGAGAAGATCGTCAATCTTGACCCCCAGAGCCCGGGCGTAGGTGGGATCCAATGCGTGCTCGGCATCCACGAAGGCGGCCTCGCCGCCCCGCTTCTGAGCCTCCGCCACAATATGCAGGGCCAGGGTGGTCTTACCGGAGGACTCCGGTCCGTAGATCTCCACGATCCGCCCCTTGGGGACGCCGCCGATGCCCAGGGCCACATCCAGGGCCAGGGAGCCCGTGGGGATATAGTCCACATTCAGCTCCGCCCGGTCACCCAGGCGCATGATGGAGCCCTTGCCGTACATCTTCTCGATCTGGGCCATGGCGGTGTCGATGGCCTTTTTCTTATCGTCCGCCGGAGCCACCGTGGGCAGGGGCGCTTTCTCTCTCGCCATTCTATCTTCCTCCTGATCTCTAGTAAATACATCAATGAAATTCAGGCGGTCATACCTCCGCGCACAGGGTGCCGAATACCACCCGGGGGATCTCACGGAGGTCCTTGACCACCTGGATATCCCCAAAGCCCTGGGCGCGCATGATGCGCAGCACGCTGTCCGCCTGGCCGATGCCTACCTCAAAATAGAGCCGGCCGCCGATATTCAGGGCATCTTTCCACTTTTCAGAGATATCCCGGTAGAAATCCAGGCCGTCCTCTCCGCCGTCCAGGGCCAGGTGGGGCTCATAATCCTTCACCGACACATCCAGCCCGTCAATGTCTGCCCGGGGAATATAGGGGGGATTGCAGACGATGCACTGAAAATCCCCCAGGGCCTTTTCCGGCTTGTCCCGGGCATCTGCCTGCATGGGCACCACCCGGCCGGAGAGTCCGTTGCGCCGGATGTTCTGCCGGCAGATTTTCAGCGCCCCGTCGGACCACTCTCCCAGTACCACCCGGGTCTGCGGCACCTGGGAGGCGATGGCCAGGCCCACGCAGCCGCTGCCGGCGCAAAGGTCCAGCACCCGGCACTCCCCCTGGGTGCGCAGATAGTTGATAGCCTGCTCCGCCAGGACCTCCGTATCGGGACGGGGGATCAGCACCTCCCGGGAGATGTCCAGGGGCAGGCCGTAGAACTCCCACTCCCCGATGAGGTAGGCCACCGGCTCCCCTGCCAGGTGGCGGTCCACCAGATCCCGGACCCGGCGCTCCAGATCCGGGGAGGCATACAGCCCGCCGTCTCGCTGGAGCTGCTCCCGGCTCTTTCCGGTGCCGAAGCACACCAGCTCCCGGGCCTCCAGGGTGGCAGCCTCGATGCCGGCCCCACGGAGCTGGCGGCGGATATCCAAATACAAGTTGTTATATGTGATTGCCATGATTCCGCTCCATCATCAAAAATACACACATATGCCCGGTCACCAGGCGTCTTTGCCCTTTTCCTCCGGCAGCACCAGCTCCAGTGAGCGGATAGCGCACTCGATCATGGAATCGTCGGGCTCGTTGGTGGTGAAATTCTGCATCCAGAGGCCCGGAGCTGTGAGGATCTTGGCCAGGCCGTTGTCCTGGACGTGGCGGCCCACCCAGCGGTTGAACTCGTAGGTGACGCCTACCACCAGCGGCAGCAGCAGCAGGTGGACGGCGGTACGCAGCCAGACATTGGTGATGGGCCAGATGCCGAACACCACGCTGGAAAAGAGGATGGACACGAAAATCACCACGAACAAGAAGCTGGTGCCGCACCGGGGATGGTGCCGGGGCTGGATCCGGACATTCTCCACCGTCAGCGGTAGCCCCGCCTCGTAGCAGAAGATAGTCTTGTGCTCTGCCCCATGGTATTGGAATACCCGGTAGATATCCTTCTGCTTGGAGCAGAAGATCAGGTACAATAAAAAGATGGCGATTTTCAGCAGGCCCTCCAGGAGGTTGCGGCCCCACAGGGGAAAGCCCGGGAAAAAGTGCAGCAGCCCGCCGGTGAGGAAGGTGGGCAGCACCATGAACAAAAAGATGGACAGCCCTACACCCAGCACCACCGCCAGCGTCACGATGGCGCTCTCCAGCTTTTTGCTGGAGAGGTGCTTTTCCAGCCACTGTTCAAATTTAGAGGGCTGGGCTGCCTCCTCATCGGGGTAAAAATCCGCTGAGTACATCAGTGCCTTCACGCCATGAACCATGGAGTCCAGAAAGTTGACGGTACCGCGGATCAGGGGAACGCCCAGGATGGGATAGCGGTCCCGCACGAATTTCAGCGGTTCCACCTTCTCCACCAACTCACCCTCCTGATTGCGAACCACGATCGCCTCTTTTTCCGGGCCCCGCATCAGGATGCCTTCAATGAGCGCCTGCCCGCCGATGCTGGTGCGGAAGGCGCAGGATCGATTTTCTTCTTTGTTTTGTGCCATGGGGATTCCTTTCTATTGGCTAGATTCTATCACAGTCTGCGGCAGATTGCAAACATTTGTTCTAGTTTTATACATGTTCCTTCAAGGGCAGGCGGATGGTGACCACCGCGCCGCCGCCCTCGGCGTTGCCGATGGTGAAAGTGCCCCCGTGGAGGCCCACGATCTCATCGCACACCGCCAGGCCGATGCCGCTGCCCCGGGCCTTGGAGGAGCCTTTATAGAACTTCTGCTTGACGAAGGGTAGCTCCGCCTCCGGGATGCCGGGACCGTAATCCCGCACCCGGACCACCGCCTCCTCGCCCTCCCGGCAGACAGAGACGTCGATGCGCTTGCCGGCACCGCCGTGCTTGGCGGCATTGTCCATGACGTTGCAGAATACCTGCTTGAGCCGTTCCGGATCGCCTGGGATAATGGGAAGCTCCTCATCTCCGTCGTTGTAGGTCAGCTCGATGCCCTCCTGCCGGAACAGCTCCCGGTAGGTGAAGATGGAATCCTCCAACTCCGCCTGGAGATCCACCTGCTCGATCCGCAGGGTAAAGCGCCCGTCCTCCATCTTGGAGAATTCCAGCAGCTCTTCCACCATGGTGGACAGACGCCGGGATTCGTTGAGGATGATGCGGATGCCCCGGCGCATCTGCACAGGGTCTCCGGTGGTGTCCTCCAGGATCGTCTCACCCCAGCCGTTGATGGCAGTAAGCGGCGTGCGCAGCTCATGGGAGACGGAGGAGATGAACTCCGTCTTCATCTTCTCATTGCGGCCGATTTTCAGGGACATATCATTGATGTTGTCCACCAATTCTCCCAATTCGTCGGTGTACTTGTTTTCGATCTGGAATCCGTAGCTGCCGGCCGTGATGCGTTTGACCGCCTCGGACACCACGGCTACTGGCTCCACCACGTTGTTGATGAACAGCAGATTGGAAATGAAAACCAGTGCCATGCACAAAAGGGCAATGGCCAGCACCGCCAGCACCGCCAGCAGGATCTGCCGGTCCGCCGCCTGCAGCGACGTCACCACCCGTACCACACCGGCCACCCGGCCGTCACTGGAGGAGAGAGGATAGGAGACGGAAAGGATCTTCTCCCCGGTATCCGGATCCTGGCCCTGGAAGGAGGCCAAATCCTGCTGGGTGATGGCCCTGGTAATATCGTCCGTCCCCGGGGCGCTGCCCGCCCGCAGGCCGGAGGTGGACACGATGATGTGTCCGCTGGTATTGATGAACTGCAGCTCCATGCAGTCCCGGTCCTCGAATGTTTTCGTGGCCTGTTCGGCGTTGCGGTAATACTCGTTGAAGCCGTTATTCATGAAATACTCATTGAAGGAGGTAGCCAACGCCTGGACCTGCTGCGCCATGCCGTCCTCCATGGAGCGGTAATAGTAATTGGAGATGCCGGCGGAAAACAGCGTCACGATCAGCGCCAGCAGGATCAATACCGGCAAAATGGTGTTGACCAGCCACCGCTGCCGCAGGCCGCGGATCTGCAGCGCTTTCCAGTTGCCGTTTCTCTCTTCCGCCATTTCAGCACACTCCTTTCCTCAATGGATCATCCCGGGCATGGCCCGGAGAGGCTCAAAAGCCCCACTTGTAACCGTAGCCCCACACCGTTGTGATATACGTGGGGTTTTGCCTTCCCATGGAGTTCCACTCCATGGGAGCCCTTTTTCCTTGCGCGGCGGGAGTCAATCCCGCCTGGCGCCAAGGGCATCGCCTGGGGCGATGCCGCTTGCACGCGTTTTCCGCGCCCCGCTTTGCGGGGCCCCGACAATGTGCCGATACTCCCTGCGGTTCAGAAGCCCCACTTGTAGCCGTAGCCCCACACCGTTGTGATATACGTGGGGTTTTGCACATTGTCCTCGATCTTCAGCCGCAGGCGCCGGATGTTCACATCCACGATCTTCAGCTCGCCGAAGTAGTCCCGGCCCCAGACCATGTCCAAAATCTCCTCCCGGGAGAGAGCCCGGCCAGGGTTCTCCATAAACACCTTCATGATGGAATACTCCACCTGGGTGAGCTTGATACGCTGGCCGTTCTTCTCCAGAGTGCGGTTGCGGGTATTGAGCAGGAAGGGGTCCTGCCGGATCTCTCCGGTCTGGGCGGAGACATCTCCCCCGGCCCGGCGGAACAGCGCGTCCACCCGGGCGGTCAGCTCCGCAGGGGAGAAGGGCTTTGTCACATAGTCGTCGGCACCGGTCATCAATCCCGTCACCTTGTCCATCTCCTGGGAGCGGGCGGTCAGCATAATGATGCCGATCTGTGTGTTGGTGACCCGGATCCGGCGGCAGACCTCAAAGCCGTCGATCCCGGGCAGCATAATGTCCAGCAGCGCCACCTTGGTATCCGGATTCTCCTTGAGCCGCTCCAATGCCTCCTCGCCGGTCTCCGCCTCGATGACGTCATATCCGGCCCGGCGCAGGTTGATGACAATGAAACTGCGGATGCTGGCCTCGTCTTCCAAAACCAAAACCTTTTTCATAGCAGGCATTCCTTTCTGTAAGATACACGCTTTTTCCGCGTGCCATCAGTTGTCGCTGGTGAGCCACTCCGTGTCGATAAGGCTGAAGGCCTCCCGCACATCGTCCTCCGTCACGCCGTATTTCCAGGAGCTGTTGGCCTCCAGCAGCTCCGCCGTATAAATGGTCTTTGCCTGGCGGCTGAGGATGAAGCGTCCGCTGCGGGCGGCTTTGCTCTCCCGGCCGCTGCCGGTGATGGCGGTAATGCGCAAAAATTCCTGGGGGGAACCATCCTCATCCTGATAGAGGAACGTGACCATGGCCTCGTCACTGCTGACGCTGCGGTGTACCAGGACCCGATCCTCCCAGTCCTCCGGGATCCGCAGATACCAACCGTCTTCCGTATTGTGACAGGTGGTCTCCACCACGGCATACCCGCCGCTGCCGTCGTAACTGCGCCACTCGATATAGGGATCGACGGCATCGGAATCGGGCGTTTCCTCCAGCGCCACCGGAGAGGCCTCCTGCCAGGGGATCTCCGTGATATCGTCATGGTTGATGTCCATGGGATACAAAGACCGGAAGCTGTACACCGCCGTGGAAACGCCGGTGATATCAGACAGGGAGATATTGGTGAGCTCACCGTTCTTCTCCGTGAGAATATCCGTCACAGCCTGGGTAGCGTCGGTCACCCCCGTCACAAAGAGGGCTGCCGTGCCGTCCAGCAGCGTTCCTTGGGTGAGCCGGCCCTGCTGACTCAGCTGGGCCATGGTGCTGGAGATCCGCGCGGAGGACTGGCTGACCAAACCCGTGTCCTGCCAGCGGTAGTAATCCGCCGTACCGTCGCCGTCCTCATCCGCCCGGATCACCACCAGTTCCTGCTTTTCATCCCGGTCCAGATTGGTCACGGCGTACTTCACATAGTTGGAGCGCATCAGTTCCTGGGGAGCCCCATGGGCCAGGGAGTACACCGTCAGCGCCTGCAATTCGGCGTTGACCTTCCACCCCACCAGCAGCTCCATATACCCATCCCCATCCATGTCGGTATAGGTGACGCTGTAAAACCCGGTGCCGGTGCCCTCGATGACGGCTGTCTGGCGGTAGGTCTGATCCTCCGGCGAGAAGATATAGATCTTCAAGGGCTTTTCGTCATCTGCCACACGCAAAAACGCCAGTGCTTCCTGCCGTCCGTCCCCGTCCAGATCCGTCAGCTGTACCGATTGGATATTGGTTCCGGAGGAGGGCGGCGCATACTCCGCCCCCGCCGAGATCATGGCGGAGAGCTGCTTGTCCAGCTCCGTATACTCCGCCGGCAGCTTAGGCAGGCGGTACAGTTCATCCGGAGAGAGCGTAAAACCCACGCCGCAGCCGGTGGTGCCCAGCATCATCGCTCCGGCCACTGCAGCCGTCAGGATGGACTTGATCCAGTGTTTCACCATACGCTCTCCTTTCCCTGTGCATTCTGTGCGCACTTTAACTAATGTATGATACCATGTTTTTCTCCGTTTGGGTAGCGTTTCTTTCGGTTTTTCCTGCTATTTTTACAGTCCATTCATTTTCTGAAAGTCTTTAAAATCCCACTTGAAATTATGGTGGGCTTCCTGTATAATATTGTTTAGTCTTCATTCCTCTTTTTGTAAACTTGCCGGTGTGATGGAATGGTAGACGTGACGGACTCAAAATCCGTTGGTGGCGACACCGTGTGGGTTCGAGTCCCACCACCGGCACCATCGTCGGAGCAAGCTTTATATCGCTTGCTCCGACTTTTTTCAAAGTCAGAGC
>NZ_DAWBAJ010000073.1:0-4496 GCF_052306735.1 Dysosmobacter sp.
AGCAAGGAGTGCTGCCGCCCCGCACTATTATTCAGAGAGGGGGAATTTCCATGACAGACCAGAAAGCCTATCAAGAATATATCCAGCGCAGGTACAACGCCTCTTGCAAGGCTGTTATCCGCTGTGCCTGACAGCGTCCGTCCGTGCCGGAATTATGTAGAGCTCCACATAATTCTGTTGTATTTCCCAGCCTTTTGTGATACTATTTTGATACTAATAAACTTTACAGCCGAAAATAGCAGGTGGAATATTAACATATTTGCGAAAGTTTTTCCTGCGAAATCACCTCAAATACACCCTACTATATCTGAATTTGCCGAGTGGGAATAAGCAAACAAAAAAACCGCAGGATCTGGAAAATCCAGATCCTGCGGCTTTTTTGTTTGTAAAATCTCAAATTACCGGCGGCGATGCCTGCCGGATCCGCTGCGCCGGGCGCGTCTGCGCTCCCGGCGGCGGGAGAGGGCCTCGCTGCACCGGTCAAAGAGCCACTCAAAGCCCATCTGAATAGGCACAACCAGCAGCGCCAGCACGATGAGCACCAGCCAGGCGGCAAAACTCAGCGCCGTCAGGGAGAAAACCTCTCCGTAGAAGATCATGGCAATCAACAGCCCCACTGCCATGGCGATCAGCAGCACCCAGCGCTTGACGTCCAGAGGCCGGACGGCGTAGTAGATCACCAGAATGCCGTTGATGGCCATGAGGATCACGCAGATGGTGGAGAGCTCCCCCAAGGTCAGGTGGAAGGTATAGACAAAGAGCTCCGCAAAGAGGATCACGATAATGGCCGTGAGCCCTCCCGGGAAGGCCCGGCGGAACACGTTGTGCAAAAACTTCCCCCGCACCAGGTCGTGATTGGGCTCCAGGGCCAGAAAGAAGGAGGGGATACCGATGGTGAGGGTGGAGATCAGCGTCAGCTGAATAGGCACCAGGGGATAAGGGAACGCCGCAAACAGCGTGATGAGGGCCAGGAAGAAGGAGAGGATGTTCTTCACCAGGTACAACGCCGACGCCCGCTGGATATTGTTGATGACCCGGCGGCCCTCCGCCACCACCTTGGGCATGGCGGCAAAGTCGCTGTCCAGCAGCACCAGCTGCGCCACCTGGCAGGCGGCATCGGCACCGGAGGCCATGGCCACGCCGCAGTCGGCGTCCTTGAGGGCCAGCACATCGTTGACGCCGTCTCCGGTCATGGCAACCGTGTGGCCCTGGCTTTGGAGGGCCCGGACGATCTTGCGCTTCTGATTGGGCACCACCCGGCCGAAAACCGTGTACTCCCGCACTGCCCGGGCAATGTCCTGGTCGGTCTTCAGTTCCTGGGCGTCCACATAGCGCTCCGCCCCCTGGATGCCTGCCTGGGCGGCCACAGCGGATACCGTCACCGGGTTGTCGCCGGAGATGACCTTCACCTCCACGCCCTGGTCCCGGAAGTAAGCAAATACCTTGGGGGCCGCGGGGCGGATGGGGTTCTCCAGCACAATGATGGCCATGGGCAGCACCAGCCCATGGAGCTTTCCCTCCTCCGCGCCGTCGCACTGGGCCAGCAGCAGCACCCGGCATCCCTGCCGGGCGTAAGTTTCAATGTGCTCCCGCAGGGCCTGCACATCAGACCCCAGCACATACTCCGGGGCTCCGATGACATAGGCGCCCCGGCCTGGAAAATTTACCGCACTCCACTTGGTGGCAGAGGAAAAGGGCACCGTCTCCCGGTGGGGCCAGGCGGGGCCGTAGGAGAACTTCTCCGCAACGGCCCGGGCCGTGTCGTTGTCCGGTTCCATGCAGCGGTAGAAGGCCCCCAGCACATCCGCGATCTCCGTTTCGGGGAAGGCCTCCGGGTCCAGGGGCAGTACCTCCCGCACCTCCATCTTGGGGCTGGTGACGGTACCGGTCTTGTCCACGCAGAGGACATCCACCCGGGCCAGGGTCTCGATGGCGTTCATCTCATGGATCAGCGTCCGGTTCTGGGCAAGGCGCACCACGCTCACGGCCAGGGCCACGCTGGTCAGCAGGAACAGTCCCTCGGGGATCATGCCGATGAGGGCCGCCACCATGGAGCTGACGGACTGCCGCAGCCCCAGGTCCTGCACCACATACTGATTGTAAAAGAGGGCCGCGCCGATGGGGATCAGGGCCACGCCGATAAAGCGGATCAGCCGGTCCAACGAGCGCATCATCTCACTTTTGCCGGGGCCCGCGTCCTTTTTGGCAGCCAACGTCAGCCGGGAAGCGTAGGAATCCGCTCCCACCTGATCCATCCGGGCCCGGCACTTTCCGGAGATGACGAAGCTGCCGGAGAGCAGCCGGTCTCCCGGCTGCTTGGTGACGGCGTCCGCCTCACCGGTAATGAGGGCCTCGTTGACCTGTACCTGCCCTGTGAGGACAGGGCCGTCGGCGGGGATCTGACAGCCGGCGGTGAGCTCCACCACATCCTCCCGCACCAGCTGGGCAGTGGGCAGCTCCGTCACCGCGCCGTCTCGCACCGTGCGCACCTTGGAGGCGGAGAGCAGCGAGAGCTTGTCGATGGTCCGCTTGGAGCGCAGCTGCTGCACGATGCCGATGGCGGCGTTGGCCGCCACGATCAGCAAAAAGGTGGTGTCCTTCCAGTCCCCCACCAGCAGCAGGCAGGCTGCCAGCACCACGAAGATCAGGTTAAAGTAAGTGAGCAGGTTCTCCCGGATGATCTGCTTGTCGGATTTGGTGGGAGATTCCACCGGACAGTTGTCCCATCCGTTTTCCGCCAGCTCCCGGGCCTGAGCGGCGGTGAGGCCCCGGTCAGCGGTGGGGCGGCACAGCGGAATCTCCCGGCGGGCGGCCGGCTCCTCCGGTGCCTGGTGTCTGCGTTTCATAGGCGCTTCCCTTCAAACTTTCCAAAAGTGTCGAATATGGTCTTATTATACCCGTGCCGGGGAGGATTGTACAGAGAGCGGCCCAAATTTTGCAAAAAAGCGCCCTGCCGGGAAGACAGGGCGCTTTGCGCGCAGATTCAGCGTTTATTCTCCTTGGGCAGTACCAGATTCAGCAGCACCGCCATGATGGTGGCCACCACCACAGGGGACTTGCCGAAGATCATGGTGACGCTGTCTGGGAACTGACTCAGTGCCTCGGCAGCCTGGGAGATGCCCACGCCCAGAGCGGCGGAGAGGCCCACGATGGTGGTGTTCCGGGCCGTCAGGTCCTGGGAAGCGATGAGCTTCATGCCCGTCATGGCGATGGTGGAGAATACCGTCACCGTGGCGCCGCCCAGCACGCACTGGGGGATGGTGGTCAGAAGGGCGGCAAACTTGGGGGACACGCCCGCCAGCAGCAAAAAGGCGCCGGCAAAGGTGAAGACCGTCCGGTTGACCACCTTGTTGGTCGTGACGATACCCACGTTCTGGGAGTATGTAGCCGTAGGCAGGCCGCCGAACAGGGCGGTGAGGATGTTGCTGGCGCCGTAGGCGATGATGCCGCCCTGGAGCTCCTGGTCTGTAGGCTCGCGGTTCATGCCGCCCACGGTGGTGGCGGTGAAATCGCCGATGGCCTGGATGGAATTGATGGCGAAAAGCAGCCCGATGGCAATGCAGGAGGCGGGGTCAAAGGTGACCCCGAAGTGCATGAACTTGGGCAGGGAGAACCAGGCAGCCTCACCCACGTCGGCAAAGCTCACCATGCCGAAGAACACCGCCGCCACCACATAGCCGAAGAGCATGCCGATGAGGATGGAGGCCAGCTTGCAGAGGCCCTTTCCAAAATGGTTGAGGATGATGACAGCCGCCAATGTCAGTGCCGCCACCAGCCAGTTCTGCCAGGAGCCGTAGACCAGGGCCTGGGAGGCTCCCGAGGCGGCAATGGCCTCAGCAGTGTTGGAGGTACCGCCGGCCATGTAGTTGATGGCAGTGGGGTACAGGGACAATCCGATGGTGAATACCACCGTGCCGGTGATGACAGGCGGGAACAGCAGCCGGATCTTCTTGACAAAGACGCCCACGAGGATGGCCACGATGCCGCCCACGATCATGGCGCCGGCTATGGCGCCCACGCCTCCGCCGGAGGAGGCGATGGCCTGCATGCTGGGCACATAGGCAAAGCTGACGCCCAAAATCACCGGCAGGCCGGAACCGAAGTACCGGCTGATGGGGAAGAGCTGCAGCAGCGTACACACGGCGGACATCACCAAAGACGCCTGAATCAGCAAAACCTGATCCGACTGGCTCAGGCCCACCGCGCCGGCGATGATGAGGGGCGGCGTCACGCAGCCCACGATCATGGCCACCAGGTGCTGCAGTGCCAGGGAGATGGAGGTACCGATAGGGGGAGTGCCGTGAAATTGAAAGAGCAGCTCACGGCCGTGGAGGCGGGATTCCATGCGCAGGACTCCTTTCAAATTGAAAAGGGCAGGGCCCTTAGGAGGATAGTACCGTTCTCCCTTATGATAGCATAGATTTTAGGAAAAGCAAACAAAAAATTTGGCCTATCAAAAAAATTTTTGGTTATCCGTGAAACAACTGTAAAAAACC
>NZ_DAWBAJ010000073.1:4506-6565 GCF_052306735.1 Dysosmobacter sp.
GTGCAGTGCACGGCGCGGGCCAGAGCGTCTGTTTCAGTCGGGAATGGTGGGAACGGCGTCCGCCGGGATGGGACAGACATAGCCGCTCTCCGTGCGGCGCAGGAACTCCTCCCGCGCCTCCTGCAGCAGCTGGGGCTGGGTAAAGAGATCCACTGCCGCGGCGCAGAGCACCTTGCCTGCGTGGACGGCGGCCTTGTGGCCGATCTCCGTGCGGTCACAGGAGACGTTCTGCCAGCTGTGGCCGGGGCAGCCGTTGGGCCAGGCCGCCACCTGGATCTGGGCGGCAGGGGTCAGCCAGCTGACATCCCCCACGTCCGTGGAGCCGGGACGGAACACCTCCCCCTGATAGAGGGGCAGGAGGAAGTCATTCATGGCATGCCCCGCCTTCCGGCGCAGCTGCCGGGACTGCTCTGCCAGCTCCGGGTCGTGAGCGGCACCGATGCCGGGCACCGTGTCGGCGCCGGGATAGGTCTTGGCCAGGGCGTCGGCAAAGGCATTCTCCTCCGGCGTGTAGGTAGGAACACCCAGCTCCTGGAAGTTCTCATAGAGGACCTTTTCCAGGGTGTGGTTGGTGACGGTGTCCGCCAGGCCGTCGATGAATTTCTTTTCGTAAGTGGTGCCGGTCATAAGGGCTGCACCCCGGGCAATGTCGTCCACCCGCTTCTGCAGCTCCACCGCCTCGGCAACATGGTTGGAGCGCACCATATACAGCACGCTGGCCTTGGGCTGCACCACGTTGGGGCTGCGGCCGCCGGCGTCGGTGATGGCGTAGTGGACCCGTGCCTTATCGCTCATGTGCTCCCGCAGGAACTGCACGCCGATGTTCATCAGCTCCACAGCGTCCAGGGCACTGCGGCCCCGGTCGGGAGCGCCGGCGGCGTGGGAGGGCACGCCAGTGAAGTGGTACTGCGTCTGGATACAGGAGTTGGAGGAGCCGGTCTGGACTTCGTTGGTGTCCTCCGGGTGCCAGGTGATGGCGGCATCCAGCTGCTTCCAAAGGCCGTCCCGGGCCATGAAGGCCTTGGCGGCGCCGCCCTCCTCACCGGGGCAGCCGTAGAGGATCACGGTGCCGGGCGTGTGGGTGGATTCCAGGAACGCCTTGACCCCCAGGGCCGCAGCCATGGCGCCGGCACCCAGGAGATTGTGTCCGCAGCCGTGGCCGCAGCCGCCGGAGACCCGCTCCTTCCGTTCCACGCTGCCTCCCTCCTGGGACAGGCCGGAGAGCGCATCGTACTCCGCCAGGATGCCGATGACGGGGCGTCCGGAGCCGTAGCTGGCGGAAAAGGCCGTGGCGATGTTGCAGATCCCCTTCTCCACGGTGAAGCCCTCTTTTTCCAGGACCTCACAATAAAGGGCGGCGGACCGGGTCTCCTGCAAAGAGAGCTCCGCGTAGTCCCAGATGCTGTCCGCCACCTGGGCGACGAGGTCGCGCTTGGCCTCCACGGCGGCCACGGCCGCCTGCTTTTCCTTGGTCATAGTCATAACTCCTTTCCAGAAAAACGGGCCGCCCGCAGTCTGCGGGCGGCCTGCTGCTTGTCCGAATGTCAAAGAACCTTGCTGAGGAAATCCTGAAGGCGGGGATGCTGGGGATGCTCAAAAATCTCCGCAGGTGTGCCCTCCTCCAGCAACTTGCCGTCGGCCATAAAGAGGACACGGTTTCCCACCTCCCGGGCAAAGCCCATCTCGTGGGTGACCACTACCATGGTCATGCCCTCCTGGGCCAGCTCCTTCATGACCTCCAGCACCTCGCCCACCATCTCGGGGTCCAGGGCAGAGGTGGGCTCGTCGAAGAGCATCACTTCCGGCTCCATCATCAGTGCCCGGACGATGGCAATGCGCTGCTTCTGGCCGCCGGAGAGCTGGATGGGATATGCCTGGGCCCGGTCCTGAAGGCCCACGCGCTCCAGCAGGGCCAGGGCTTTTTCCTCGGCCTCCGCCTTGTTCATGTGCTTGACCTGGACGGGAGCCAGGGTCATGTTGTCCATGATGGTCATGTGGGGGAACAGGTTGAAGTGCTGGAACACCATGCCCATCTTCTGGCGGTGCTGGTCGATGTCCA
>NZ_DAWBAJ010000074.1:0-6039 GCF_052306735.1 Dysosmobacter sp.
GGTCTGAGCCATGGGGCCGTCGGAAGCGGCGATGACCAGGATAGCGCCGTCCATCTGAGCAGCGCCGGTGATCATGTTCTTGATATAGTCGGCGTGGCCCGGGCAGTCAACGTGAGCATAGTGACGCTTCTCGGTCTCATACTCAACGTGAGCGGTGTTGATGGTGATGCCGCGCTCCTTCTCCTCGGGAGCCTTATCGATGGCGTCATAGGCCTCGAACTGAGCCTTGCCCTGCAGGGACAGCCACTTGGTGATAGCGGCGGTCAGAGTGGTCTTGCCATGGTCAACGTGACCGATGGTGCCGATGTTAACATGGGGCTTGGTTCTTTCAAATTTCTGCTTCGCCATTTGAAAATCCTCCTAACAATTTCAAAAATGCGTTGTGCGATAGAAAATCATCAGTAATGATTATTTTACAGCATAACTAAGGGAAAATCAATCCCTTTTTCCTTACTCCTGGGGCTTGGTGCGCTCGCTGACGATCTTGTCACGCAGGCTCTTGGGCAGCTCGGAGTAGCTGTGGGGCTCCATGGTGTACTGGCCACGGCCCTGAGTAGAGGAACGCAGGTCGGTGGCGTAGCCAAACATGTTGGCCAGAGGCACCAGAGCGTCCACCTGCTGTGCACCGGGACGGGCCTCCTGGCCCAGGATCTGGCCGCGGCGGGCGGTCAGGTCGCCGATCACGGTGCCCAGATAATCGTCGGGGGCGATGACGGAGACCTTCATGATGGGCTCCAGCAGCACGGGATCGGCCTTGCGCATAGCCTCCTTGAAGGCCATGGAACCGGCGATCTTAAATGCCATTTCAGAAGAGTCCACTTCGTGATAGGAGCCGTCGTACAGGGTGACCTTTACATCAACGACAGGGAAGCCAGCCACAACACCAGCCTGCAGGGCGCCGCGAATACCGGCGTCGACAGCGGGGATGAACTCCTTGGGGATGGCACCGCCCACAACGGCATTGATGAACTCGTAGCCCTTGCCGGACTCGTTGGGCTCCAGCTTGATCTTGACGTGACCGTACTGGCCGGAACCACCGCTCTGGCGCTTGTACTTGGTCTCCTGATCCACAGCCTTCTTGATGGTCTCCTTGTAGGCCACCTGGGGTGCACCCACGTTGGCTTCCACCTTGAACTCGCGCAGCAGGCGGTCCACGATGATCTCCAGGTGCAGCTCGCCCATGCCGGCGATGATGGTCTGGCCGGTCTCCTCATCGGTGTAGGTCTTGAAGGTAGGATCCTCCTCGGCCAGCTTGATGAGGGCCATGGTCATCTTCTCCTGGCCAGCCTTGGTCTTGGGCTCGATGGCCACGCGGATAACAGGCTCAGGGAACTCCATGGACTCCAGGATGATGGGGTGCTTCTCGTCGCACAGGGTGTCGCCGGTGGTGGTGTTCTTCAGACCAACAGCGGCCTCGATATCGCCGGAGTAGACCTCCTCGATATCCTCCCGGTGGTTGGCGTGCATCTGCAGGATGCGGCCCACGCGCTCCTTGACGTTCTTGGTGCTGTTGAGCACGGAAGAACCGGTGGTCAGGTGACCGGAGTACACGCGGAAGAAGCTCAGACGGCCCACATAGGGGTCGGTCATGATCTTGAACGCCAGGGCAGAGAAGGGTGCCTCATCGTCAGAGGGACGCTCCTCCTCCTCGTCGGTCTTGGGGTTGACGCCCTTGATGGGGGGCACGTCCACGGGGGAGGGCAGGTAATCCACAATGGCATCCAGCATCTTCTGAACGCCCTTGTTCTTGTAGGAAGTACCGCAGGTGACAGGCACCATCTCGTTGGCAATGGTGGCCTTCCGGATGGCGGCACGGATCTTGGCCTGGGGCACCTCTTCGCCGCCCAGATACATCTCCATGATCTCATCGTCGAACATGGAAACAGCATCCATCAGCTTCTCATGGTACTCGTTGGCCAGATCCACCATATCCTCGGGGATAGGCTCCACACGCATGTCCTTGCCCAGATCATCATAATAGATATCGGCATCCATCTCGATCAGGTCGATGATACCCTTGAAGGTATCCTCGGAGCCGATGGGCAGCTGAATGGGCACCGCGTTGCACTTGAGACGATCATCGATCATGTGCAGCACGTTGTAGAAGTCCGCGCCCATGATATCCATCTTGTTGACGTAAATCATGCGGGGGACATGATAGTTATCAGCCTGACGCCACACGGTCTCAGACTGGGGCTCCACGCCGCCCTTGGCGCACAGCACGGTCACAGAGCCGTCCAGCACGCGCAGGGACCGCTGCACCTCGACGGTGAAGTCCACATGGCCCGGGGTGTCGATGATGTTGATCCGGGTCTTGGGGAACTGGTTCTTGGAACCAGACCAGAAGCAAGTGGTAGCGGCGGACGTAATGGTGATGCCGCGCTCCTGCTCCTGCTCCATCCAGTCCATGGTGGCGGTGCCGTCATGGGTCTCACCGATCTTATAGTTCACGCCGGTGTAGAACAGGATACGCTCGGTAGTCGTGGTCTTGCCTGCATCGATGTGAGCCATAATGCCGATATTACGGGTGTTTTCCAGAGATGTTTTTCTCGGCATACTGTATCTCCTAACTTACCAACGGAAGTGGGCGAAGGCCTTGTTGGCCTCGGCAGCCTTGTGCACTTCCTCGCGCTTTTTCACAGCGCTGCCGGTGTTGTTGGCAGCGTCCATGATCTCGCCTGCCAGGCGCTCAGCCATGGTGCGCTCACTGCGGGAGCGGGCGTAAGCGGTCAGCCAGCGCAGGCCGAGGGTCGTACGGCGGGCGGGGCGGACCTCCATGGGCACCTGATAGTTGGCGCCGCCCACACGGCGGGCCTTGACTTCCAGGCTGGGCATGATATTCTCCATAGCCTGGTTGAAGACCTCCAGGGGGTCTTTCTCAGTCTTTTCCTTGATCTGGTTGAAAGCGGAGTAAACCACCTTCTGTGCCACGCCCTTCTTGCCATCCTGCATGACGCTGTTGGTCAGGCGGGTCACCAGAACGGAACCATATACGGGATCCGGCAGGATCTCTCTCTTGGGAACATTACCTCTTCTGGGCACTATGCTTCCCTCCTTCATAATAATTCTATGATCTCATAGGTACTCAAAAGGCATATAGCCTTCCGTGAATGCCTGCCAAAGAGGTGTCCACACCATACATGTTAACCTATTCGGCAAAGCTTTCGAACGCACGTCCTTACTTGGACTTGGGCCGCTTGGCACCGTACTTGGAACGGGCCTGCATCCGGCCATTGACGCCCTGGGTATCCAGAGTGCCACGGATGATGTGGTACCGGACGCCGGGGAGGTCCTTGACACGGCCGCCGCGGATCATGACCACGGAGTGCTCCTGCAGGGAGTGGCCAACGCCGGGAATGTAGGCGGTGACCTCGTAGCCGTTGGTCAGACGCACACGGGCGATCTTACGCAGAGCGGAGTTGGGCTTCTTGGGGGTCGCGGTTCTCACGGCGGTGCAGACGCCTCTCTTCTGGGGAGAAGGCAGATCGGTGCTCTTGTTCTTCAGGGTGTTGAGACCGTACTGCAGGGCGGGAGAATTGGACTTGAAAGTAGCCTGTTCTCTTCCTTTACGGACCAGCTGGTTAAAAGTAGGCATGAATGTTCTCCTTTCTTTCATATTTTTGGCAGCCGCTTCAGGCGGCAGCCTTTATTTTTTGCGGAAAGCCCGAAAGCTATTCCGAAAAAACCGATTTTTTCAGGACAACAGGGCCACGACAGAAGCCCCCACCGTAATACGGCAGGCCTGGCCCAGCTGGGCCATGGTATAGGCCTCCTCTACGGGGATCCCCGCTTCGGCGCAGCTTTGCGCCACCGGCTCCGTGATGGCGGGATCGGCGTCGCAGGCAACGAACACCTGGCAGGCACGTCCCTCCCGAATCGCCTTTCGGGACTGCTTCACGCCGATGACTTTCTCTTTGGAAGCAATCTCCGAGATCACGGGTCAGTCCTCCTGAAACGCATGGCAAATTTCGCGGAATACACCCGCGCAGGTTGAAATTATACCATGTTGGAAATGTGCAGTCAAGTATTTTTGCATATGAATTTTTATTTACAAAAGCTCGGGACAGCCTGCATTTTCTTAAAGTCTGTTCGCTGTCCACTGCATTTTTTTCCGTCCCGTCCTCTCTCCCGGAAGGTATTTTTTCGGTGAGGTGCGTCTGACGGGGTGAAAAATTTTTTCTAAAATTTACAAAAAAGGAGAAAAAGAGCGGCCGCACAGGTGCGGCCGCTCTCAGACAATATGAAGGATCAGAGTTCTTCGGAGGAAGCGCTCACAGTCTCCTGGGTCTCGGACACGGGATCGGGAACCAGTTCCTCAGCGAAGGTGTGATACGCCTGCAGGCCGGTACCCGCGGGGATCAGCTTACCGATGATGACGTTCTCCTTCAAGCCCACCAGATGGTCGGCCTTGCCCTTGATGGCAGCCTCCGTCAGGACCTTGGTGGTCTCCTGGAAGGAGGCGGCGGAGAGGAAGGAGTCCGTAGCCAGAGAGGCCTTGGTGATGCCCATCAGCAGCTGGGTGCCCACGGCGTGGCGCAGAGGCTCGCCGTTCTCCTGGCGCTCGCCGGCAGCATTGCGGCGGTCGATCTCCTCGTTGGCGTCGTCCAGTTCCAGAACGTCCACCATGGAGCCGTCCAGCAGCTTGGTGTCGCCGGCATCCTCCAGGCGCACCTTGCGCATCATCTGACGGACGATGACCTCGATATGCTTATCGTTGATGTCAACGCCCTGCTGACGGTACACACGCAGGACTTCCTGGATGAGGTAGTTGTACACGGCGTCGGCGCCGCGGATGCGCAGCACATCGTGGGGGTTCAGGGCGCCGTAAGTCAGCTGGGCACCGGCCTCTACCACGTCGCCGTCCTTCACCTGAAGGCCGGTGTGGGGCACCGCGTAAGTGCGGGTGTCGCCGTCGGGTGCGGTGATGATGAGGTTCATGAGGCTCTTACCGGTCTCCTCAAACTTCACCGTGCCGCCGATCTCAGCCAGCGTGGCCATCCGCTTGGGCTTGCGGGCCTCGAACAGCTCCTCAACACGGGGAAGGCCCTGGGTGATATCGCCGCCGGCCAGACCGCCGGTATGGAACGTACGCATGGTCAGCTGGGTACCGGGCTCGCCGATGGACTGGGCGGCAATGATGCCGACAGCCTCGCCGGGGCCAACGGGACGGGAGGTGGCCAGGTTCATGCCGTAGCACTTGGCGCACACGCCGCTGTGGGCCTTGCAGGTGAGGACCGTGCGGATCATGACGGTGGGACGCTGGTCGGGATTGGCAGGATCATACTCGCAGCGATCGCCCTCCCGGACGTTCTGCTGGACCCAGTGACGGGTCTCCATGATCTTGGCATCGCCTTCGTCCATCATCTTGGTGTTGGACACCAGCACCTCGCCGGTGTCGGCATCCACCACGTCGCTCACCAGGAAGCGGCCCCGGACACGGTCGGAGAACTTCTCGATGACCTGGCCGTTTTCGCTGATCTCGGAGACCTTGATGCCGTGGGTCACATGGCAGTCCTGCTCCCGGATGATGACATCCTGAGAGACATCCACCATGCGGCGGGTCAGGTAACCGGAGTCGGCGGTACGCAAAGCCGTATCGGCCAGGCCCTTACGGGCGCCGCGGCTGGAGATGAAGTACTCCAGAGCGGTCAGACCTTCACGGTAGTTTGCCTTGATGGGGATCTCGATGGTCTTACCGGCGGTGTTGGCGATCAGGCCGCGCATGCCGGCCAGCTGACGGATCTGCTTCATAGAACCACGGGCGCCGGAGTCCGCCATCATGAAGATGGGGTTGTAGCGGTCCAGGTTCTTCTGCAGGGCATCGGAGACGTCGTTGGTGGTCTTCTCCCACTCCTGCACCACCTGCTTGTAGCGCTCGTGGTCGGTCATGAAGCCCATCTTGTACTGGTTTTCAATCTCCAGAACCCGCTGCTCCGTGGCGGCGACCAGCTCGTACTTCTTGGGAGGCACGGTCATATCCGCGATGGAGACGGTGATGGCCGCCAGGGTGGAGTGCTTGTAGCCGGTGGCCTTGATGGC
>NZ_DAWBAJ010000075.1:0-5686 GCF_052306735.1 Dysosmobacter sp.
CCGTGGAGCTTCTTGGGCTGATAGGTACGTTTCGTTGCCATGTTGAGACACCTCCTAGCAGTATTCCGGCCGTCCCCTTTGGGAACGGCGCTTACTCGACGCCCCGCCCGGTGGGCGGAACGCAGTAAACCAATCAAACGTCTTGCGACGCACCGAATAGTATACAGACTCTTTGAAAATATGTCAACAAAAACTTGAGATTTCCTGAAAAAAAGGTGCTTTTTCCCGGTTTCCGGGTCGATTTCTAAATCTGGTGGGCTTCCGCTCCAAAAGGCCCCACATCTTGTCCGCTGCTCCCGGGTTTTCCGGTGAGATTTTTTCATCTTAATATTAGAATAAGTATTGTGTTTGGTTGGTCTTTTTGTTATAATAACCCTGTCTTGTTTTGTCCATTATTTACGAGAGACCATTGATTTAGAGAGAGGTGTTTCTGTTTGAATTCCGTGGCCGACGTATGGGAGAACGTGCTGACGCAGCTCCGGCGCGATCTCTCCGAGACCACCATCGCCACCTGGTTCGACGAGCTGGAGGCGGTGGACATCCGGGGGAATACCTTTATCCTCCACTGTTCCAACGACTTCAAAAAGGGCTATATCGAGTCCCTGTTCATGAAAAACATCAAGGCGTCCTTGCACGACATTTTCTCCACGGACTTTGAAGTGCGGATCCTGGACGACCTTGCCTACGCGGAGTTCAACGGCGCCGCGCCCCATAAGCAGAGCGACCGTTTTACCTCCGACGAGTTCACCTTCGAGACCTTCGTGGTGGGCCCCTCCAACAAGCTGGCCTACGCGGCCTCCGTGTCTGTTGCGGAGCATCCTGCCCAGAACTACAACCCCCTGCTGATTTACGGGGACTCCGGCCTTGGCAAGACCCACCTGATCTACGCCATCGCCAACGTCATCCGCCGCAACGACCCCGCCGCCAAGATCGCCTACGTCAAGGGCGACGACCTCACCAACGAACTGGTGGCCGCCATTCAGGCCGGTCCCAGCAAGACCGCCGAGATGCGGGAGAAGTACCGCCAGGCGGATCTGCTGCTGGTGGACGACGTGCAGTTCATCGCCGGACGCAAGCAGACCCAGGAGGAGTTCTTCCACACCTTCAACAACCTCTACGAGTCCGGCCGCCAAATCGTCTTGACAAGCGACCGTCCCCCCTCTGAGATGACCCAGCTGGAGGACCGTCTGCGCACCCGGTTCGAGTGGGGCTTGCTGGTGGACGTGGCGCCGCCGGATTTTGAGACCCGTCTTGCCATCATCAAGAACAAGGCCGCCCTGCTGGGCATGGAGCTGCCCGACAAGATCTCCGCCTATATTGCCGAAAACGTCACCGCCAACGTCCGTCAGATCGAGGGCACCATCAACAAGATCATGGCCCTCAAGGATCTTCTGGGCAGCGATACCGACGAGGAGACGGTCACCCGGGCCATTCAGGATATGATCAAGCGCTCCAACGAGTACATCCCCACGCCGGAGGCCATCCTGGAGTACATCTCCAAGTATTACGGCCTGGAGGAGTCCGTCATCCGGGGCCAGCAGCGGATCCGGGACGCCGTCACCGCCCGGCAGATCGCCATGTACCTGATCCGGTCCATGACCAATTTGTCTCTGGACGATATCGGCAAGCAGTTTGACAACCGGGACCACTCCACGGTGCTCTATTCCATCAAGCAGGTAGAGACCAAGATGAAGAAAAATTCCTCCTTCGCCGAGACGGTGAAAGAGATCAAAACCAACATCAATTCCAAGCGCTGAGAAGCGTTTTTTTGTGGTGCAATTTTTCAACATCTTCTGTGGAAAATGAAAAACTTGCCGTGGACAACTTGCACCCCCAAAATCCTGTGGAAGACTTGCATGTTTCCTCCACATCCCCTGTGGAACGCCAAAGTCCGACAGCGCATGGGCTGTGGCCGTTTCTCCACAATTTTTCGCTCTACGACGACTTCTGCTAAAAAGATATGTTTCTTTTCTTTAAAAGAACACCGCAACCCATCCTAGTAAGAGAGGACGATCCACAATGATGAAATTCTCCTGTGAAAAAGCGCTGCTGCAAAGCGCCATCGCGGTCACCAGCCGGGCTGTGGCACAAAAAAGCTCCATCCCGGCCCTGGAGGGCCTCCTTCTCCACGCCGACTCCTGTCTGACCGTCTCCGGCTACAACATGCAGACCGGCATCCGCACCAAGGTGTCCGCCGACGTCACCGGCCAGGGCGATATCGTGCTCAACGCCCGCCTCTTCGGCGACATCATCCGCCGGATGCCCGATGACGTGATCACCTTCTCCGCCGACGACCGTCAGACCGTCCATCTGTCCTGCGGTGACGCAAACTTTGACATTTTGGGTCTCTCTGCGGCGGACTATCCGGATCTGCCCGAGGTGGAGGACGAGTATTCCGTGTCCATCCAGCAAAAGACCCTCCGGGCCATGATCGAGGAGACGGCCTTCGCCGTGTCCACCAACGAGTCCCGGCCGGTCCACACCGGCGCCCTCTTTGAGATCAGCGACAAGGGATTGACCATGGTGGCGGTGGACGGCTTCCGTCTGGCTATCCGGCGGGAGCCTCTGGAGAAGATCGAAGGCGGTGCCTTCTCCTTCGTGGCTCCCGGCTCCGCCCTCAACGAGGTGAAGGGCATCTGCGCCGACAGCGAGGATCTGGCCTCCGTCACCCTGGGCAAGCGTCACATTCTCTTCGAAGTGGGCGACACCGAGCTGATCTGCCGCCGTCTGGAGGGGGAATTCCTGGATTACAAGAACGCCATCCCCCGGAAAAACCCCATTTCCGTCATCGCCGACACCAAATCCCTCATCGAGAGCATCGACCGTGTGTCCGTGGTGATTTCCGACAAGCTGAAAAGCCCCGTCCGGTGCCTCTTTGAGCAGGACCGGGTGCTGCTCTCCGCCAAGACCGGAAACGGCGAGGCCAAGGACGTCTGCCGCCTCAGCGGCGACGGGAACGGCCTGGAGATCGGCTTCAACAACCGCTATTTGATGGAGGCGCTGCGCTACGCCCCGGCGGACACCGTAAAAATCGAGCTGAACACCGGGGTCTCCCCCGCCATCATCGTGCCGGTGGACGGGGAGGAAAATTTCCTGTATATGGTACTTCCGGTGCGGCTTAAGAGCGCCGAGTAAGGAGTGTTATGGAAACCATTGTCATCCATACGGAGTTCATCAAGCTCCAGGACCTTTTGAAATTTGCCAACCTGGTGGGAAGCGGCGGCGAGGCCAAGGAGCGCATCCAGGCCGGGGAGGTCTCCGTGGGCGGAGAGGTGTGCCTCATGCGGGGCAAGAAGATCCGCCCGGGGGACGACGTCCTCTTCCAGGGAAAGCACTACACCGTGGCCTATGCGGATTGACGCCCTGTCCCTTACCGCTTTCCGCAATTACGTCCAAGAGCAGGTGGAATTCCACCCGGAGTGCAACGTGATTTTGGGAGAGAATGCCCAGGGGAAAACCAACCTTTTGGAGGCAATTTCCTACCTTTCCTGCGGAAAATCTCCCCGGGCCCGGACGGACCGGGAGATGATCCGCTTCGGAGAAAATGCCGCCCGGATGGAGGCCGCCGTGTTCGCCCGGGACCGGGAATTCCGGGTGCGGGTGGACCTCTACCGGGACCGGCGGCGGAAGATGAGCGTCAACCAGGTGGCAGCCAAAACCAGCGCCCAGCTCTCCCAGGTGTACAACACCGTGTTCTTCTGCCCGGAGGATCTGTACCTGATCCGGGAGGGGGCCGCCGCCCGGCGGCGGTTTCTAGACACTGCGTTATGTCAACTCCGCCCCCGGTATGCCGCGGCGCTCGCCCAGTACAACCGGGCCCATGAACACAAAACCCGCATCCTCCGGGATGCCCAGGAACGGCCGGACCTGCTGGCGGCGCTGCCGGACTTCAGCGAGCGGATGGTGCAGATGGGGGCGGTGGTGATCCACTACCGGGCCCAGTTTGCCCGGCGTCTGGCGGAGTACGCCGCCGTCCACCACGGGGAGTGCTCCGGAGGAAGGGAACAGCTGGGCATCGTCTACCAGACGGTGTCCGCCGTCACGGACCCGGAGGCATCCGAGGGACAGATCATGGAGCAGCTGCGCAGCCACATGGAAGCCCACCGTACGGCGGAGCTTGCCAGCCGCACCTGCCTCTCCGGTCCCCACAAGGACGACTTGCTGGTGACCATCGACGGCCTGGCCGCCAAGGACTACGCCTCCCAGGGCCAGACCCGGACGGCGGCCCTGGCGCTGAAGCTGGCGGAGCGGGAGATCTACAAAAACGCCTCCGGAGAGTACCCGGTACTGCTGCTGGACGACGTCCTCTCGGAGCTGGACCCCCGCCGGCAGGAATTCGTCCTCAACCGCATTGCCGGGGGGCAGGTGTTCATCACTTGCTGTGAGGACGACAGATTGCCCCAGCTGCTGGGGGGCAAGGTGTTTCACGTGGAACAGGGGCATGTGGTGTAGCGCTGCAGGGTAAAATCCTGGAAAACAGCGCCTTTTTCCACTGCCGTTTCCAGGTCGTTGGGAAAGGCCCCCGATCCGCATCACTTTGGCGTGTTTTCCCCAATCAAAATCCTGTTATTTGCACGCCTGCGTGCAAGTTTCGCCATCCGGAGGCCCTATATGTATCTGCACATCGGACAAAACGAAATCATCCCGGACCGGCGGATCATCGGCATTTTCGACCTGGACAAGTGCAGCTATGAAAAGCGCACCCGGGACTATCTCTCTGCCGCGGAGCAGGAGGGCGTGGTGCTGGACGTGTCCGGAGAGCTGCCCAAGTCCTTTGTGGTGTGCGACCACCCCTATCACCGTCAGATCGTCTATCTCAGCCAGCTCAACGCCTCCACCCTGAAAAAGCGGGCGGAGAGCGGCCGGCTGGAGCTGTGAGGAGGGGCTTTTCCATGCTGCTGCTGGATTTCTTCCACGTCATCCCAACCTTTTACGGCTGGGTGTTTCCCCTGAACCTGCTGGTGACAGCCAGCATCCTGGGCGGCATTGCCGTGGGGCTTCTGCCACGCCGGGGCTCCCGGGTGCGGTAGATCTTTCCGGTGGCATGCCTTTGCGTCATGCTGATCACGGAGGCTGCCTGGCAGCTGTATCCCTCGGAATATTTGATTTTGTTTTATGTTTGGGGCTGGTTCGCGGAGGCCGCCCTTTTCAGCGAAGCCGTCGGCGCCATCGTCCATATTGTCTGGATGAAAGCACGCCGTTTCTAAATACCGATCCAATTTGTGTTCGATTCAGGGCGGGGAGAAACGGGCCGGAAGCGGTTCCGGCCCGGCTCTTCCTGCCCCGCATACGGAAGGAGTAAGCAAATGTCTGAAAACGAGATCCTCAATTCCACCACGGTGGACGCGGAAAACGAGTACGACGCCTCGGAGATCCAGGTCCTGGAGGGCCTGGAGGCAGTGCGCAAGCGCCCGGGCATGTATATCGGCTCCACCTCCTCCTCGGGGTTGCACCACCTGGTCTATGAGATCGTGGACAACGCCATCGACGAGGCCCTGGCAGGCTACTGCACGGACATCCTGGTGCAGATCAACGAGGGCAACACCATCACCGTGGTGGACAATGGCCGCGGCATCCCCGTGGACATCCAGGCTCAGACGGGCCGTCCCGCCCTGGAGGTGGTGTATACCGTCCTCCACGCCGGCGGCAAGTTCGGCGGCGGCGGCTACAAGGTCTCCGGCGGCCT
>NZ_DAWBAJ010000076.1:0-5458 GCF_052306735.1 Dysosmobacter sp.
ATTTTCAATGCAGCGGGCGGCATAGGTGGCGAGCCGGGCACCCTTTTCCGGATTGAAGCTGGAGATGCCCTTGATGAGCCCAATGGTGCCGATGGAGATAAGATCCTCCTGATCACCGCTTTGGGTGTAGTATTTTTTCACGATATGGGCCACCAGGCGCAGATTGTGGCGGATCAGGGCATCCCGGGCCTCCGGATCACCCTGGGCGTATTTTTGCAGGTACTCTCGTTCCTCAGCGGCGGACAGGGGGCGGGGAAACGATCCCCCGCCGGACAGGCGCAGGGAAAACAGCAGCGTATTGACCAACAGCAGCACAGCAGACAGCATGGCGATCCCTCCTGAGTTCATTCCTATGCAGCCTGGGGAAGTCCCCATGCCCGGGAGGCCTTTCCCCGAGGCGGCAGCTGTGGTATACTCAAAGAGACCAACGAGGAGGGAAAAACACCGTGGCCTATTATGTCTATATCCTGCGCTGCGGGGATGGAACGCTGTATACCGGCTCCACCAACGACGTAGCAAGGCGCCTGGCGATCCACCAGAGCGGGAAAGGCGCCAAGTACACCCGCAGCCGTCTGCCGGTGGCACTGGCCTACTGGGAGGAACTGCCGGACAAATCCACGGCCCTGCGCCGGGAGGCCGCCATCAAGGGCCTGTCCCGCAGGGAGAAGCTGGCCCTCATTCTGGAAAAGGAGCGTAAAACCATGTATGAGATGAGAAGAAAAGACCGGCAGCTGCCGGAAGAAACAGCCTGGACGGTGGCGGACAGTTGTTTGTATGCCGTGCTGTCCATGACGGCGGAAGATGGCAGCGCCTATGCCGTGCCCGTCCATGTAATCCGGGAAGGGTGGGACTTCTATTTCCACTGTGCCCGGGAGGGACGCAAGAACCGCTGCCTGCAAAGCCATCCCCGGGTATGCCTGACCTTTGTGGAGGATGCCCAGGTGGTGCAAGAGCGTTTTACTACCCGTTACCGCTCTGCCGTCGCCTTCGGCACGGCGGAGGAGGTGTCGGATCCGGCGGAGAAAACCGCGGCTCTGGAGAAGCTTTGCGGCCGGTATACGCCGGATATGGGCCGGGAAGCCGTGGGCCGGGAGCTGGAGGCTGCCCCCCGCACCGGGGTCTGGCGGATCCGGATAGAGGCTATCACCGGAAAGCACAATGACTGAAAAAAGAGGACGCCGTCCCGGCGTCCTCTTTTTTCAGTTTGCCTTTTCTGCCAGATGAATGGTGCAGTCTGAGAGATTGTAAAAGGGGTTGGCGGCTGTGGGCTGCAGACCCTCAATCACTCCCGCCTGATAGAGCACCGAGGTGCGCTTGAAGCAGATGGGCAGGATGGGAGCCTGAGTGTTCAGATAGGTGCAGAGGGTTTTCATGGCACCGGCCCGATCCTGGGAGACGGCATACTGAGAGAGCAGCGTATCCGTCTGGGGATCGGCCCACCCGCCGTAATTCAAAGCACCGCCGGAACTGAGCAGGGAGCTGAGATTCCAGTCCGCCGTCAGCTTGATCTCCCCAAAGTAGAGGTCAAAGTTTCCGGCGGCCAGGGCGGCGGTGTACTCCTCCCAGGGCAGGACAGAAACCTGAATTTTGAGATCGAAGGCGGACAACGCCTCCGCCAGATCCTGAGCAGCGGAGACCTTGAAGGTGTTTTCCTGGTTCACCACAAGCGTCACGGTTTTGGTGGTGGTGCCGGTGGCGTATCCGGCGGCAGCCATGGCAGAGGCAAAGGCGTCGTAGGAGTAAATGGTTTCCAGCTCCTGGGGATACAGGGATGAGACTGGGGAAACAGGGAACTGAGCGGCCAGGGCATGGCCGGAGAAAAAGGCACTGATCAGTGCGCTGCGGTTGATCCCAAGGCCCAAGGCCCGCCGAAGGGCAGCATTGTCAAAGGGGGAACGCTGGGTGTTGAACCCCAGGTATTGCAGGATGGTGGTGTCCGCATCCTGATAGCTGACATTGCCCACGGAGGTCACCGGCTCTGTTCCCGTCAGGTCACAGACGATGAGCTGCACATCGTGGGAGGTGAACTGATAGAGCATGGCGTCCCGGTCACCGGCAGGGGAGAGGACGATCTCCTGCACCGGCAGCGTGCTGCCCTGCCAGTAGGGATTGGGCTGGAGGCTGGGTCCGTCTTCATCCTGATGGAAGCAGTAGGGGCCGCTGCCTACGGGGATCAGCTCCGACTCCGTACCGGATTTTACGATGGGGATATCCAGCAGGGCAGGGAGCCCGGTGCTGGCATAGGCCAGAGTAACGGTCACGGTATTGGCATCCCCCGCGGAGATGGAGGTGATGCGGGAGAGGCGGGAGCCATAGCGCTGGGAAGACCTGGCCCGCTGGAGGGAGGAGGCCACATCGGCGGCGGTGAGGGCTGTGCCGTCCCAGAAGGTGACGCCGCTGCGGATGGTGAAGGTATAGGTGAGAGCATCGGCGCTGCAGGTATAACTCTGGCACAGCTCCGGTTGAGGCTCCAGGTTTTCATCCAGCTGGAACAGCCGCTGATAGAGCAAAGTCCCCACGGTCTGCTGCATGCCGTCGGCACAGGTAATGGGATCCAGGGTGGCATTGGGGTCATAGGGCAGGGCAAACTGCTCCGGCAGGATCTCCCGGTTATCCTGGGGCTCCTCGTCCTCCGTCTGAAACGGAAGATCCACTTCCTCCGGCAGCGGCTCTTCCCAGCAGCCGCTTAATGTGCAGGCGCTTACCACCAGCGCCAGCATCAAACTGCATAGGCGTTTTTTCATAGGAACCTCTCAATCCTGGGGAGATTTCAATGCGATCATGGCGATCTGGGCGCCCCGGGCCTGCCCCATTTTCCGATGAGACCAGAAGAGATCCCGGCGGCAGGCGGTACACAGGCCGCAGACATCAATGTGCTCCGGGGCCAGGCCGGCGCGCAGCAGCCACTGGCGGTTGAGCCCCGCCAGGTCCACATGCCACTTGATGCCCCGGCGCTCCAGATAGGGGGCGGCTTCTGCTCCCAGGGCGGCGGTCATGGCCTCCGGTACGTCATCGTCCGTCTCAAAGCAGCACGGACCGATGCTGGGGCCCACGGCGGCCACCATGGCCGCAGGATCGGAGCCGAAGGTATCAGCCATGGCCTGAACGGTTTTTTCCAGGATCCCGGCGGCGCAGCCCCGCCATCCGGCGTGGACGGCACCTGCGGCGTGGTGGACGGGATCATAGAGCAGCATGATGCCGCAGTCGGCGGAGAATACCACCAGGGGAAGGTCGGTTTCCCGGGTGATAAGGGCATCGGCGGTGTAGTCCCGGGAGGCAAAGAGTCCCTTTCCGGTATCGGCGGCGGTGCACAGGCGGACCGTGGTCTCGTGGACCTGCTTGGAAAGGACTGCCCGCTCCATGGGAACGTCCAGGGCGCCGCAGAAGCGCCGGTAATTTTCCAACACAGCCTCCGGGGAATCCCCCCGTCCGGGGCCCAGATTCAGCGTGTCCCAGGGCGGGGTGCTGACGCCGCCCTTCCGGGTGGAGAATCCGTGGGCGACGGTCTGGCCATACCGGGAGAGCAGGGAAGAAGTGAGCCATACCAGGCCGTTTTGCTCATGGGTAGGAAAGGACATAGGCACCTCCGTGTCTGATAGAAACACGTCCCCTGCCCTCCGGCAGGAGAACAGGGGACGCGCAGTGTTTGGGTGGAAGCTGTGTCAGCCAGCTCCTCTTCAAAATCAGTTGTCGTGGTACTCCTTGCAGGTGCACTTCTTCCACTTGAGACCGCTGCCGCAGGGGCACAGGTCGTTGCGGCCGATCTTGTTGACCTTGACAGGCTGCTTCTTGGGAGCGGTGCCGTCGCCGCCTACATTTTCCACCATGCCCTTGGCCACGCGCTCACGCTTGACTTCCTCGTCCTTCTTGATGCGCACGGAGAACATGCGGCGGACGGTCTCGGCCTGGATGGCGGAGATCATCTCCTCAAACATGGTGAGGGATTCCTGCTTGTAGGCGATGACAGGATCGGTATTGGCGTAGGCCCGCAGACGGATGCCCTGCTTGAGGTCGTCCATGGCGTCGATGTGGTCCATCCAGTACTCGTCCACCACACGCAGCATGATGACCCGCTCCAGCTCCCGCATGATGGGCGGCGTGATCTCCGCCTCCTTGGCCTCGTAGGTTTTCTCGGCCGCGGCGGTAAACATGTCGGTGAAGTCCTGCTGGCTCTTCTCGGAGATCTCTTCCTCCGTCAGGGGGAAGGCGCCCTTGGGGAAGTAGATGCCCTCCAGGCCCAGCATCATCTCCCGGTAGCCGGCGGCGTCCAGGGACTGGTTCTCGCCGAAGGCCATGGCCACATGGTCGGCGATGGAGGTGTGCATCATGTGCAGGATGGTTTCCTTGATGTCCTTGCCGTCCAGAACCTCCCGGCGCTGGGCATAGATGATCTCGCGCTGCTTGTTCATGACATCGTCGTATTCCAGCACGGACTTTCGGGACTGGAAGTTCCGGGACTCCACGGTAGTCTGGGCATTCTCAATGGACTTGGTGAGCCAGCGGTTCTCGATGGGAGTATCCTCGTCCAGATCGAACTTCTCCATCATGTTTTGGATGCGCTCACCGCCGAACAGGCGCATGAGGTCGTCCTCCAGGGAGATATAGAACCGGGTCTCGCCGGGGTCGCCCTGACGGCCGGCACGGCCACGCAGCTGGTTGTCGATCCGGCGGGACTCATGGCGCTCGGTGCCGATGATATAGAGGCCGCCGACGGCACGAACCTTCTCCGCCTCGTCGGCGATGACGGCCTTGTGGGCGGCCAGTCGCTCGGCAAAGAGCTTGCGGGCCGCCAGGATCTCCTCGTTGTCGGTATCGGCGTAGCCGGTGGCGTCGGCGATGATCTCGTCGGAATAGCCGGCCTTCACCAGGTCTGCCCGGGCCAGATACTCGGCGTTGCCGCCCAGCATGATATCGGTACCACGGCCTGCCATGTTGGTGGCCACGGTGACAGCACCCAGCTTACCGGCCTGGGCCACGATCTCTGCTTCCTTCTCATGGTTCTTGGCGTTGAGGAGGTTGTGGGCGATGCCTTCCTTGGCCAGCATGCCGCTGAGCAGCTCATTCTTCTCAATGGACACAGTGCCCACCAGCACAGGCTGGCCCTTGGCGTGGCACTCCTTGATCTGCTCAATGACGGCCCGGAATTTGCCCGCCTCGGTCTTGTAGACCACGTCGTGGTGATCGATGCGCTGATTGGGCTTGTTGGTGGGGATCTCAATGATGTCCAGGTTGTAGATGGTGGCGAACTCCTCCTGCTCGGTCATGGCGGTACCGGTCATACCGGAGAGCTTGTCGTACAGGCGGAAGTAGTTCTGGAAGGTGATGGTGGCCAGGGTCTTGTTCTCACTGGCAACGGTGACGTGCTCCTTGGCCTCAATGGCCTGATGCAGGCCGTTGGAGTAGCGGCGGCCGAACATGAGACGGCCGGTGAACTCGTCCACGATGATGACCTCGCCGT
>NZ_DAWBAJ010000077.1:0-2309 GCF_052306735.1 Dysosmobacter sp.
CGGCCGGAAGCCTTCTGCGGGTTCTTGCTGATGTCAGCGCCGGCCTGCTTGACCTTGTGGACCTTGACCGTAGACTTGATGGTGACCAGGCCGCCCTTGGGGCCGGGCACCGCGCCGCAGACAACCAGCATGTTCAGCTCAGGATCAACCTTCACAACGCTCAGGTTCTGAACGGTGACCTGATCCACGCCCATGTGGCCGGCGCCGATCTTGCCCTTGAAGATACGGGAGGGATCGGTGGAAGAGCCCATGGAACCGGCATGACGGTGGACAGGGCCGCCGCCGTGGCTGGTGGGGGTCCGCTGTGCGCCCCAGCGCTTGATGACGCCGGCGTAGCCGTGGCCCTTGCTGATGCCGGTGATATCCACGAAGTCGCCGGCCTTGAAGGTGTCAGCCTTGACGATGTCGCCCACATTCAGCTCGGCGGCATTGTCCAGGTCGAACTCGCGCAGGTGCTTCTTGGGAGCAACGCCAGCCTTGTTCAGGTGGCCCAGCTCCGGCTTGCTCAGCTTGCGCTCGGGGATGTCCTCGTAGCCCAGCTGGACAGCTTCATAGCCTTCCTTTTCGGAAGTCTTCTTCTGAACGACAACGCAGGGGCCCGCCTCGATGACGGTGACGGGGATCACATGGCCGTTCTCGTCAAAAATCTGGGACATGCCCACTTTTTTGCCGATGATTGCTTTCATGTATGTTCCTCCTTAAAGGTTATTGGTCGGCTTAGATACAGCCGGTTGGGTTCCCGGTGCATTGCTCTGCCGACATGACCCGCCCGTCTCGCAAGTGGACGGGCTTGGGACAGCAAACAATTTAATATGGTGCGGAGACCGTGCTTACAGCTTGATCTCGATGTCCACGCCGGCGGGGAGCTCCAGAGCCATCAGGGCTTCCACAGTCTTGGGGGTGGACTTGGTGATGTCGATGAGACGCTTGTGGGTGCGACGCTCGAACTGCTCGCGGCTGTCCTTGTACTTGTGGACGGCCCGCAGGATGGTAACGACTTCCTTCTTGGTGGGCAGAGGAATGGGGCCGGAAACCTCGGCGCCGGTGCGCTTGGCGGTCTCCACGATCTTCTCTGCACTCTGGTCGATCACCTGGTGGTCATAGGCCTTCAGGCGAATGCGGATCATTTCTTTCTGTGCTGCCATGGTTCTTTCCTCCTGATTTCGTAGGTAGTTTTCACGAAGTCTCGACGACCTACGGCGAGAGAATTTTTCTATACGCTTAACCGTGCGTATCATTCCGGCTCACAAAAAATACCGGCGCAGTTGTCTACGGCCGGTATCCTGTCATGGCGCAGCGATCTACGCAACGTACAGATTCTTCTCAGCCGCCCGATTATCGGACATACTCCCCGGAAGTTACCTCCTTGCGGAGCAATCTCCCGGTTCATCGCAGTGCGCACGCGGGCAGACACACCCCAATCGCGCGCCTAATTATAATAAAAGATCCCCTTCTAATTGTCAAGAGGATTTTCTCCGTTTTTCATGAAAATTTGAAGATTTTTTTGGAGGTGGTATCTTTCCGGCAAAAAGTCCCAAATTTCCCGGAAAATCCGCGCGGCATACCGGTTTTTCCGGTATGCCGCGCATAAACATTTTCAGAAGCCGAAGCCACTCAGATCCAAGCCGCCGGTGACGCTGGAAACGCTCTTCTCCATGGCGTCCCCTGCCTGGCGCAGGGCCTCATTGACAGCGGAGACCACCAGGTCCTGGAGCATCTCCACATCCTCGGGATCCACGGCCTCCGGCTTAATGGTAACGGAGAGAACCTCCTTCTTGCCGTTGACCTTGGCCTCCACCACGCCGCCGCCGACGCTGGCGGTAAACTCCTGGGCCTCCACCGCATCCTGAGCGGCGGTCATGGCCTCCTGCATCTGCTGGATCTTCTGCTGCATCTCTGCCTGACGCTGTGCGCCGGACACCTTTCCGTTGGTAAATCCACGCCGTGCACTGTATCCCATAACTCGTTACTCCTTATTATTTAATCTGTATGTTGTCAAACTGACTGCCGAATTTCAGCAGGTTCTGCAAATTGTCCACCGGCTGGGCCTGAGGGGGCTCCCCCACCCGCAGCATCAGCCGCACGGTCTGCCCGACCTCCTGGGCCACGGCTTCCGTCAGGATGCCCCGCACCCGGTCATTGTCCAACCGACCCAGCGTGATGTCATCTGGGGCGTACACCGTCAGTATATCTCCTGCCAACACGCCGGTGCACATATCCAAAAAGGCCCGGTACATGGGGGGCAGCCGTCCCTTGCAGCTCTCTGCCAGGGCGCGCCACCAACCAGGATCGGTAACGCCGCCTGCCGG
>NZ_DAWBAJ010000077.1:2319-4681 GCF_052306735.1 Dysosmobacter sp.
GCAGGGGCGGCGCCGGCAGCCGGTGCGGCAGGGGCGGCGCCGGCAGCCGGTTTTGTCCGGGACTCTGCCGGAGGGGCCGATACCGTTGGGGCCGCATCCTCCGGCACATCGAAGATCCGCTCGCCGGGCGCTTCCCGCTCCGGGGGTTCCTCCGGCAGCGGCGGTTCCTCCCAGGGCGGCGCATCCTCCGGCTGAGCCACCGGGTCTGGCTGCTGCGGCGCAGGCGCTTCCGGTTTGGCAGCGGCTTCCGACCGCCGGGACTCCCGGGCAGGCCCTTCCGCCGCCGTCTGGACGCCGGAGCGGATCACGGCACCCCGGGCAACGCTCTCCTCCAGACGCTCCAGCCGGGCGGCCAGAGCCGTCACATCCCCGCAGAGGGATTCATCACAAAGCCGCAGCAGGCACAGTTCCGCGTCTGTACGGCGGTTGGTACTGTATGCCAAGTCACCGGAGGCTGCCTGAAGGGTCGTGGCAAGATACAAAAGCCGGGTAGTGGAGACATCCCGTTCCAGCCGATCCAACGTAGCCTCGTCATACCCGCCGGACAGGAGGGCCGCGCCGCCTGCCGGGGCTGTCCGCCGCAGCAGCAGATCCCGCACCAGGGTGGAAAGCTCCGAGAGAAGGGCTCCCACATCCCGCCCGCCGTTATAGAGCTGATCCAGCAGCGTCAGCGCCTGGCCGGCGTCCCGCCGTAAAACAGCTTCCATCAGCTTGGCTGTCTGGAGATTTCCCGCCAAGCCCAGCATGTCCAACACCGCGCTGCTGTCCACTTTGCCGCCGGCGGCTGCACACTGATCCAGCAGGCTCAGCCCATCCCGCAGGGCGCCGTCCGCCAGACGGCTCAAAAGCTCCGCACCGTCCGGTGTCAGATCGATGCCCTCCTGTCCGGCCACATAGGTGAGCCGCCGGGCCACATCCGCCGGAGCGATGCGTTTGAAAGAAAAGCGCTGGCACCGGGAGAGGATGGTGGCGGGAACCTTGTGCAGTTCCGTGGTGGCCAGGATGAAGAGCAGGTGCTCCGGAGGCTCCTCCAGGATCTTCAGCAGGGCGTTGAAGGCCGGCGTAGAGAGCATGTGGACCTCATCGACGATATACACCCGCTTTTTCACATTGGCCGGGGCATAGATGGCCTCGTCCCGCAGGGCCCGCACCTGGTCAACACCGTTGTTGGAGGCAGCGTCCAGCTCCAGTACATCCAGAAAGCTCCCGTTGTCGATACCCAGGCAAGACGGGCAGGCGTTGCAGGGATCCCCGTTCACCGGATGCTCGCAGTTTACCGCCTTGGCCAGGATTTTGGCACAGGTCGTCTTGCCGGTGCCCCGGGTACCGGTAAACAGGTATGCGTGGGAAGTGCGGCCCTCCGCCACCTGTTTTTTCAGGGTCTCCGTAATGTGTTCCTGGCCGATGACGTCGGAAAACGTCTTGGGCCGCCACTTGCGATACAGTGCCTGATACAAAGACGGCAGCCTCCCTTCCACAAAAAAGATCCTCCGTATGCAGCTGCGGAACCGGCACCCTCGCGGCACATGGAACATCCCGCTTAATGCTGCTCGGTTCCCCGCCTGACATGGTTCACGGGCATCCATTGCGCGAGACCGGCTCCGCAGCTGCATGCGGAGGATTCACTTGATAGCTTTCCCATTCTACTATATTCAAGCCTGGTTGGCAACTGAAATTTTTCCGTTTTTGAAAAAATCGCCCTTTACAACGAAAAAAAATATGGTATAATATCATTTGCCGTCAAGCGCTATCTGCTAAGCGGTATATTCTGGGCTATTTGTCCAGGCTGTTTTTGGGCCCGTAGCTCAGCTGGGAGCGCGCACAGGCCAGTTATATGCCCCCTCTTTTGGGCCGGTGGCTCACATGGCTCCCATCCGGTTCGCATCCCCTTTTATTAAAACTTCATACCATCATATATTTGGTCCGGTAACTCGCTTGGCAGTCAACCGTGACAGATATATGGGCCCATAGCTCAGCTGGGAGAGCCAGCGCAACATAACACGGGCCCGGTTAGAACAGCAAACTGCACAAACAAATCAAGCTAAAATATACAAAATAACTAAATATGGGCCTGTAGCGCAGTTGGGAGCGCACCACATTCGCATTGTGGGGGTCGTCGGTTCGAATCCGATCAGGTCCACCAGAAAAAGCCGTGAAATTATAAGCTTCACGGCTTTTTTGCAACTTTTTTGCAAAAATGGTGGGCCCGCAGCTCAGCCGTTTCTGCCCTATTTTCCGTATAAGCCCCCGCTCCGTTCGCATCCGCTGTTCAGGACACCAGAAACGATCATTATTTTTGTTCTCCGCCTATAGTGGCTCAGTTGTCAAGACAAAAATCTAAGATTTTTATAATGAACTGATA
>NZ_DAWBAJ010000078.1:0-4659 GCF_052306735.1 Dysosmobacter sp.
AAGATCTCCTTGTGGGTGTAGATGGAGTTGATCATCAGGTCCAGCAGCCGCTTGGACTCCGCTTTGAATTGTTTCTTGGCCATAGAAGCCACACTTCCTTCTTCGTGTATTTTTTCACAACTTAGTAATATAGCACGCCGCGACCCATAAATAAATGACCAATTTGTAAATTTCAGGGAAAACCGGTTGTTTCTCCTGCTGTTTCCGAGTAAAATAACTATCATCTCAAAGGGCGCGAAAGGAAGACTGTTTATGGGTTTGTTCCGCAGATTTGCCAATGCGGTGGCGCGGTTCATGTACGGGCGAAACGGCATGGATCAGCTGAATTTACTGCTGGTGGTATGCGTATTGGTCTTGTACCTGGTGTCCGGCCTGTTGGCGGGGCGGCAGGATCTGCTGGCCATCATCCTGTACTGGATCGCGCTGCTTTTGTGGCTGCTGGTGATTTTCCGGATGTTCTCCAAAAACCTCTACAAGCGCCGGGCGGAAAACGCTAAATTTGCCGGCTGGATGTGGAAGCTCAAAAGCGCTCAGGACGGCGCCAGAGCCCGCCACGCCGACAAAGACCACAAGTATTTTACCTGCAAGAACTGCAAGACCATCTGCCGGGTGCCGGTGGGGAAGGGGAACATCATCATCACCTGCCCCAAGTGCGGCGCCCAGATCAAGGCCAAGACCTGACGGAGCGGGGACGCCGGAGCGTCCCTGCTTTTTTGCGGAAAAGGAGCGATCACATGCATATCCGATTGGCCGTTCCGGCGGATGCGCCGGCCCTGCTGGCCATTTACGCCCAGTATATCGAAACGGGCATCACCTTTGAATACCAGCTTCCCAGCCGGGAGGAGTTTGCCCGCCGGATCCGGACCTTCGGGGAGGCGTATCCCTATCTGGTCTGGGAGGAGAAGGGCCAGATCCTGGGATATGCCTATGCACACCGGCAGGCAGAGCGGGCAGCCTATCAGTGGAACGCAGAGCTGTCCGTCTATCTGGACCGGGACCACACCGGCGCCGGCCGGGGCCGGCGGCTCTACACCGCCCTGATGGAGCTGCTGCGGCTTCAGGGGATCCGGACGGTATACGCCCTGGTGACGCTGCCCAACGAAAAAAGCGAGGGGCTCCACCGGAGCCTGGGGTTCCGTCTGATGGGGGTTCAGCGCAGCACCGGCTACAAGGACGGCGCCTGGCGGGATGTGGCCTGGTTTGAAAAGGCCATTGCCCCCTACGATCCGGACCCGGCGCCCCTGCGGCCCTTCCCCCAGGTACCGCCCCAACAGGTGGCAGCCATCCTAGCGCAGACATGAGGAAATCCTCATCTCAGATACCGGCCCTGACAGCACGAAAAAGAGGAGAAGCCTTTCGGCTTCTCCTCTTTGATTTGACGGGGTTTGCTCAGACTCAGCCCTCGCAGACGGGGACGATCCAGCCCTTGGTGTCGGGGATCTTGCCCCACTGGATGCCGGTGAGGGTATCGTAGAGCTTCTGGGTCAGCTCGCCGATCTTGCCGCCGCTGATGGCGACCTTGTCGCCCTTCCAGTCCAGCTCCTTGACCGGGGAGACGACGGCGGCGGTGCCGGTGCCGAAGACCTCTTCCAGCTTGCCCTCATGGCCGGCCTTCATGATATCGGCGATGGCCACGTGCTCCTCCTTGACCTCGTAGCCCCAGTCCTTGAGCAGCTCGATGATGGAGCGGCGGGTGACGCCGGGCAGCACCGTGCCGGTGCAGGGAGCGGTGTAGATCTTGCCGTCGATCTTGAACATGATGTTCATGGAGCCGACCTCTTCCACGTACTTCTTCTCCACGCCGTCCAGCCACAAAACCTGGGCAAAGCCCTGCTGCTCGGCCATCTCGCCGGCCTTGATGGAGGCAGCGTAGTTGCCGCCGCACTTGGTAAAGCCCGTCAAGCCGGGTGCCGCACGGATATACTCGTCTTCCACGTAGATCCGGACGGGATCGATGCCCTCGGCATAGTAGGCGCCGGAGGGAGAGCAGATGATGCAGAACGTATAGTTCTTGCTGGCGTGGACGCCCATGCCCACATCGGTGGCAAAGGTGAAGGGGCGGATGTACAGGGAGGCGCCGTCAGAGTGGGGCACCCAGTCCTTATCCACCTCCACCAGGGCCTTCACAGCCTGGACAAAGTCGTCCACCGGGACCTTGGGAATGCACATACGGTCGGCGGAGTCCTGCATACGCTGGGCGTTGCAGTCCGGGCGGAACAGCTGGATGGTGTTGTCCGCAGTCCGGTAGGCCTTCAGACCCTCAAAGATCTCCTGGGCGTAATGGAAGATCACGCAGGCAGGCTCCAGGGGGAAGGGCTGATAGGGAATAATGCGGGCGTCGTGCCAGCCCTTATCGGGGCTGTAGTCCATCACGAACATGTGGTCCGTGAAAATTTTGCCGAAGCCCAGCTTGCTCTCGTCCGTGGGCTTGGCCTTGGGACTGGTGGTCTTGGTGATTTTGATATCCAGCATTTTGATACTCTCCTTTATCATTTAGTTTTTGAAGTTTGTCGGCAGAATAACAAAAGGCTTCCGCGCACGCCTGCCTGCGGCAGGAGAGGCGAAAGCCAAACTTCCGTGGTACCACTCTCATTGCCGCATAAAGACACGGCCACTCGACGCCCCGGTATCGGAGGGCAAACCGGCAAGGCATACTGGGGCAAAGCCCGTTCCGCCTGCAGCTCCCGGGTGAGGCCGGTAAAACCATTCCCGCCGCCTCGCACCAGCCGGCAGCTCTCTGAAGGGTTCGTTTCCCCGGTATGTCCCGTTCATCACGCAAACACTATCTTCTTTTATTTTATACGCTGATATGGCGGGAAAGTCAAGGGGAAATGCGCGGTGCTTTCCGCCGGTTAGGAGGCGGCGGCCGGGGAATGGATGCTTCTCCGGCCGCCGTGTGTTTTGGCAGATAATAAGAGGGATTACTGGACGCAGGCCATGCCGCGGCGGAACGCCTCGATGTTCAGGGGCACGAACTTGGCCTTGGGGCCGGTGAACATCTCCTGGATCATGGTCTCGATGGTCTCGGGCTTGAGGATCTTGGTGGCGGCCACATAGGCGCCCAGCATCACCATGTTGGCCACCTTGGGGTTGCCCACTTCCTCGGCGATCTTGGAGCAGGGGATGTAATAGGCCGTCAGGTCGGGGCGGGAGACCTTGTCGGTGACCACGTCGCTGTTGACAAAGACCGTACCGCCGGGGAGCACGCCCGCCTCAAACTTCACCAGAGAGGGCTCGTTGAGGGCGATGAGCTCCGTGGAGCGGGCAAACACGGGAGAACCGATGGCCTTGTCAGAGAGGACCACGGAGCAGTTGGCGGTACCGCCGCGCATCTCGGGGCCGTAGGAGGGGGCCCAGGTGACGTTGAGGCCCTCGGCCATGCCGGCCTCCGCCAGGTTCTTGCCGATGGCCAGACCGCCCTGGCCGCCGAAGCCGGAAATGATGATTTCTTTTTTCATCTTATTTCACCTCCGCGCCGGTATCCTTGATGACTCCCAGAGGATAGTAGGGGATCATGTTCTCCTTGAGCCAGTCGATGGCCTTCAGCGGCGTCATGCCCCAGTTGGTGGGGCAGGTGGAGAGCACTTCCACAAAGGTGAAGCCCTCGCCGGCCATCTGCTTTTCAAAGGCCTTCTTGATGGCCCGCTTGGCCTTGTTGAGGTTGGCGATGTCGGTGACGCATACCCGCTCGGCGTAGACGCAGCCGTCCAGAGTGGACAGCAGCTCCGCCATGCGGATGGGCATGCCGGCCTGCTCCTTGGTGCGGCCCTCCTGGCAGGTGGTGGCCCGCTGGCCGATGAGGGTGGTGGGGGCCATCTGGCCGCCGGTCATACCGTAAATGGCGTTGTTGATGAAGATGGTGGTGAACTTCTCACCCCGCATGGCGGCGTGGACGATCTCCGCCGTGCCGATGGAGGCCAGGTCGCCGTCACCCTGATAGGTGAACACCGCCTGATGGGGATGGGTGCGCTTGATGCCGGTGGCCACAGCGGGCGCACGGCCGTGAGCGGCCTCCTGCATATCACAGTTGAAATATTTATAGGCGAACACGGAGCAGCCTACGGGGCACACGCCGATGGCGTCGTCCAGCAGGCCCAGCTCCACCAGGGACTCGGCTACCAGCTTATGGACGATGCCGTGGTTGCAGCCGGGGCAGTAGTGCAGTTCGGCGTCCGTCAAGCCTTTGGACTTCTGATATACGATTGCCATGTTACTCTGCCTCCTTCAAGGCCTTTTTGGCCGCTTCCTCGATTTCCTCCACGGTGGGCATCACGCCGCCGGCGTGACCCAGGTAGTGGATGGGCTTGCGGCCCTCCACGGAAAGGCGCACATCGTCGATCATCTGGCCGGTGGAGCTCATCTCCACGTCCAGGAAGGCTTTCACGTGATCTGCCTTGGACAGCTCCCGCAGGGCAGCTTCGGGATAGGGCCACAGGGTGATGGGGCGGAAGAGGCCGGCCTTGACGCCCTGGGCGCGCAGGTTCTCGATGGCGGTGAGGGCGATGCGGGCGGGGGTGCCGTAAGCGGTGATGACCACTTCGGCGTCATCGCACTCCTTGGTGTCCCAGCGGACCTCGTTCTTCTCCATCTCAGCGTACTTCTGGGCCAGATGGTCGTTGTGACGTTCGCACTCCTCGGGATCCATGTACAGGGAGTTGA
>NZ_DAWBAJ010000079.1:0-4498 GCF_052306735.1 Dysosmobacter sp.
CCGATATCAAGGGCGTGCAGATGAAGATCGAGTGGGGCAGCCAGATCCGCTCCTATGTTTTCATGCCCTATCAGCTGGCCAAGGATACCCGTACCGGCTATGAGATGGGCAACATCGATAACGTCATGGACGGCGATATCGACGGCTTCATCAATGCCTACCTCACCCAGCTGGCCACCGGCGAGCTGAAAAAATAAGGCGACTGGGAGCGTGTGCGGATGGCGTCCGCACAGGCCGGCCAGCGCCGCCGGAATGCTCCTGAACGATACAGGCCCAAAGAAAAGGCGCGGCTGAAAGGCCGCGTCCTTTTTCCGGAAAAAAAGAGAAAGGAATCGCAAGACATGGAAAACAACACTCCCGCAGCGCCCCAGGAGAATAAAATGGGCGTCATGCCCATCGGCAAGCTCCTGGCGGGCATGGCCATCCCCATGATGATCTCCATGCTGGTGCAGGCCCTCTACAACGTGGTGGACAGCGTCTTCGTGGCCCAGATCAGCGAGGATGCCCTCAACGCCGTCTCCCTGGCGTTCCCGCTGCAAAACCTGATGATCGCCGTGGGCTCCGGTACTGCCGTGGGCATCAATGCCCTGCTCTCCCGCTCCCTGGGCGAGAAGAACCAGGACATGGCGGATCGGGCAGCCAACACGGGTATCTTTTTGTCCCTTTGCAGCTTCGTGGTATTCGCTTTGATCGGCATCTTCCTCTCCCGTCCTTTCTTCCTGGCCCAGGCCGCAGGGGAGGAGAGCATCGTGGAGTACGGTACCCAGTACGCCACCATCTGCCTGGGGTGCTCCCTGGGCGTCTTCTGCCAGTTCTGCTTTGAGCGGCTGCTCCAGTCCACCGGCCGCACCTTCTACGCCATGTGCACCCAGCTCACCGGCGCCGTCATCAACATTATCCTGGACCCCATCCTGATTTTCGGCCTCTTCGGTGCTCCCCGGATGGAGGTGGCGGGTGCCGCCATTGCCACGGTGGCCGGGCAGATCGTGGCCGCCCTGCTGGCCCTGCTGCTGAACCTCAAGAAGAACCACGATATCCACATCCGTCCCCGGGAGATCCGCTTCAACAAGGAAGTGGCAGGTGTCATCTACCGGGTGGGCATCCCCTCCATCGTCATGCAGTCCATCAGCTCCGTGATGGTCTTCGGTATGAACAAGATCCTCTTCGGCTTCACCAAGACCGCCACCGCCGTCTTCGGTTCCTACTTCAAGCTCCAGAGCTTCGTGTTCATGCCGGTCTTCGGCCTCAACAACGGTATGGTGCCCATCGTCAGCTATAACTTCGGTGCCGCCCGGCCGGAGCGTGTGCGCCGGACGGTGAAGCTCTCCGTCTGCACTGCCATCGCCATCATGGCGGTGGGATTGCTGGTGTTCCAGCTCTTCCCCCGGACGCTGCTGGGCTTCTTCAACGCCTCTGCCGACATGATGGAGATCGGTTCTGTGGCCCTGCGGATCATCAGCGTATCCTTCCTGTTCGCCGGCTTCTGCATCATTGCGGGCTCCGTGTTCCAGGCCATCGGCAACCCCCTGTACAGCCTGGTCGTCTCCGTGGGCCGTCAGCTGGTGGTGCTGCTGCCGGTGGCGTGGCTGCTGTCCCTGACAGGCCGGCTGGAGCTGGTGTGGTGCGCATTCCCCATTGCCGAGCTCATGAGCCTGACCCTGAGCATCATCTTCCTGCGCAAGACCTTCCGGGATGCCGATGCCTATATGGCCCAGCGGGCTGCGGACTTCGCCCGCAAGGACGCCGAGGCATGAGGCTGTGACAGAGCAATCAAAAAGAGCGCCTGATTGTCAGGCGCTCTTTTTGCGTGGGGTCATTGGGAGAGAAATTCGTTGGGATCCATGGTGTCTCCGTCCTTGGTGACGGAGAAGTGGAGATGGGGGCCCTGGGCGGCCTCCGAGGCGGCGGTGGTGCCCGCAGTACCGATGATCTGACCGGCGCTGACGCTCTCACCCGCTGTCACCATGGGACCTTCCTGAAGGCTTGCGTAGGTGGCCTCCACGCCGTCCCCGTGGTCAATGACCACGGTAGTGCCCAGCAGGGCGTCCTCCGTCACGGAGAGGACGGTCCCGGCGCTGGCGGATACCACGGAGTCCCCCTCCTGCGCGGCGATATCCACGCCGTCGTGGATCCGCCAGTCATCCATGGTGGGGCTGTAGAGCAGCTCATCTACGGAGAAGGCCGTCACCACCTCCCCCTCCAGAGGCTGAACCACCGGCTGCGGTGCCTCCGCCACCACCGGCACCTCCACGGTGACAGGCTCCTCCGGCATACTGGCGGGGATCTCCTCCTGGGCAGAGGCCTCTTCCGTCTCCGGGGGGATGGTCTGTGCCGGCTGGGGCTCCTCCTGGATCACCGCCGGAGCCGAGGCCTCTTCCTCCGCCTGAGACTCCTGGCTGCTGCCGCCGAAGAGCCAGAAGTAGCCGCCGATCCCGGCGGCCAGCACACACCCGGCCAGCACCACGGGAAAGGCCCCGCTCATCAGGGACTTGAATTTGTTTTCCATGTAATACCTCCCTCATATTGGGTCTGAGGGAAGTATGGGCGCTTTTTCCGGGATTTATACAGAATTTGGCGGCGGCAAAGAGACAAAAAAGGGAGACGCTCCAGGCGTCTCCCTTCTGCTATGCGGAACTTTATTTGATGATGAGGGTCTTTCCGTCCATCTCCGGCGGGCAGGCCAGGCCCATCACATCCAGGATGGTGGGGGCGATGTCCGCCAGACGGCCGTCAGAGCGCAGCTCCGTGCCGGCACCGCAGAGGATAAAGGGTACGGGATTGGTGGTGTGGGCGGTCATGGGAGAGCCGTCAGGCTCCTCCATCTGCTCGGCGTTGCCGTGGTCGGCGGTGATCATGGCGATACCGCCCATCTTCATGGTGGCGTCTACCACCCGGCCCACGCAGGTATCCACCGTCTCCACAGCCTTCACCGCCGCTTCGTAGACACCGGTGTGGCCCACCATGTCGCAGTTGGCGAAGTTCAGGATGATGACGTCGTAAGCGCCGGACTCGATGCGCTCCACGCACTTGTCCGTGACCTCCACGGCACTCATCTCCGGCTGGAGATCGTAGGTGGCCACCTTGGGGGAGGGCACCAGCACCCGGTCCTCGCCGGGGAACACCGTCTCGGTGCCGCCGTTGAAGAAGAAGGTCACATGGGCGTACTTCTCCGTCTCGGCGATGCGCAGCTGGGTCAATCCCATCTGGCTGAGATATTCGCCCAGGCCATTGGCGACGCTGACCCGGGGGAAGGCCACCTCCACATTGGGCATGGAGGCGTCGTACTCCGTGTTGCACACAAAGGTCAGGGGGAAGAACTGACGGGTAAAGCCGTCAAATTCGGGATCCACCAGGGAACGGGTGATCTCCCGGGCCCGGTCGGGGCGGAAGTTGAAGAAGATCACGCTGTCGTTATCGGAGATGGTGCCGTCCCGGTCGCAGACCACAGGCTCCACAAATTCGTCGGTGACGCCGGCGGCATAGGAGTCCTTCACAGCGGCCACGGGCACGGGATTGAAGGTGGAACCCTCTCCGTAGACCATGGCGTCATAGGCCATCTCCACCCGGTCCCAGCGTTTGTCCCGGTCCATGGCGTAATAGCGGCCCATCACCGTGGCGATCTTGCCCACACCGATGGAGCGGCACTGCTCCACCGTCCGGGCCACAAAGTCGGCGCCGGAGGTGGGGGAGACGTCACGCCCGTCCAGGAACGCATGGATATAGACCTTTTCCAGTCCCTTGCGCTTGGCCATCTCCAAAAGGGCAAAGAGGTGGTCCAGATGGGAGTGGACGCCGCCGTCGGACAGAAGGCCCATCAGGTGCAGGGCAGTACCCTTTTCCAGGCAGGCGTCCATGGCGTGATTGTAGGCGGGATTCTCAAAGAAAGAGCCGTCACGGATGGCCTTGGTGATGCGGGGCAGATCCTGGAACACCACACGGCCCGCGCCGATGTTGGTGTGGCCCACCTCGCTGTTGCCCATCTGCCCGTCAGGCAGGCCCACATCCAGACCGGAGGCCCGGAGGGTGGTATGGGCATATTCCTGGAAAAACTGATCCAGGCGGGGAGTGCTGGCGGCGCGGATAGCATTGCCGACAACGCCGTTGGTGAGGCCAAAGCCATCCATAATGATGAGGGTAGTGGGTGTTTTATTCATAGAAACCTCGTTTCAAGAATCATCGATTCGCCGTTGTAAAGGGGATTACTCCTGGTTGGCGGCGTTGATGATGTCCAGGAACTGATCGGGCTTCAGAGCGGCGCCGCCGATAAGGCCGCCGTCGATGTCGGGCTGAGCCAGGAGCTCCGCAGCGTTCTTGGGATTCATGGAGCCGCCGTACTGGATGGTGACGGAGCGGGCCACCCGGGCGCCGTACAGAGCGCGGATGGTGGCGCGGATGTTGCCGCAGACCTCACCGGCCTGCTCGGCGGTAGCGGTCTTGCCGGTGCCGATGGCCCAGATGGGCTCATAGGCGATGATGCAGCGGCGCAGCTTGTCGGCGG
>NZ_DAWBAJ010000080.1:0-4474 GCF_052306735.1 Dysosmobacter sp.
CACCTGGACTCCACCGGCCGCATCAAGGGCAACGCCATCAAGCTGACCGCCTGCAACGCCGCCTACTGGCGGGGCGACTCCAACCGTCAGACCCTTCAGCGGATCTACGGCATCGCCTTCCCCAAGAAGGACGAGCTGGATGCCTACCTCCAGCGCATCGAGGAGGCCAAGAAGCGGGATCACCGCAAGCTGGGCAAGGAACTGGGATTGTTCATGCTGCGGGACGAGGGCCCCGGCTTCCCCTTCTTCCTGCCCAAGGGCATGGTGCTGAAAAACACCCTCATCGACTACTGGCGCCAGGTCCACAAGAAGTACGGCTATGTGGAGATCTCCACCCCCATCATCCTCAACCGCAAGCTGTGGGAGCGGTCCGGCCACTGGGATCACTACAAGCAGAACATGTACACCACCGTCATTGACGAGGAAGATTACGCCATCAAGCCCATGAACTGCCCCGGCGGCATGCTGGTCTACGCCAGCGAGCCCCACTCCTACCGGGATCTGCCCCTGCGGGTGGGCGAGCTGGGCCTGGTGCACCGCCACGAGCTCTCCGGTGCCCTCCACGGACTGTTCCGCGTCCGCTGCTTTACCCAGGATGACGCCCATGTCTTCATGACCCGGGAGCAGATGAAGGACGTGATCCAGGAGACCGTGCGTCTCTTTGATGAGGTGTATTCCACCTTCGGCCTGAGCTACACCATCGAGCTTTCCACCATGCCCGAGGACCACATCGGCACCGTGGAGGAGTGGGAGCGCAACCAGGATATCCTGAAAAACGCCATCACCGAGATGGGCAAGACCTTCGTCATCAACGAGGGCGACGGCGCTTTCTACGGCCCCAAGCTGGACTTCCATCTGGCCGACTCCCTGGGCCGGACCTGGCAGTGCGGCACCATCCAGCTGGACAGCCAGCTGCCTGAGCGCTTCGAGCTGGAGTACACCGGCGAAGACGGCCAGAAGCACCGCCCCGTCATGATCCACCGCGTAGTGCTGGGCTCCATCGAGCGCTTCATCGGCGTCATCACCGAGCACTTTGCCGGTGCGTTCCCCGCCTGGCTGGCGCCTGTCCAGGTGAAGGTCCTGCCCGTCACTGACCGGGCGGAGGCCTATGCCAAGGAAGTGTCCGCCAAGCTGGATGCCGCCGGCTTCCGGGTGGAAGTGGATGAGCGCAACGAGAAGATCGGCAAGAAGATCCGGGAGGCCACCCTGGAGAAGATCCCCTACATGCTGGTGGTAGGCGACCGGGATATGGAGAACCAGACGGTCTCCGTCCGTCACCGCTCCGGCGAGGACAAGGGCGCCATGAGCCTGGACGCCTTTGCAACCATGCTGAAAGAAGAAGTCGATACCAAGGCCATTTTGTAAGTTTCTCCCACACCGCTTCCGGCAGCCGCCGGAAGCGGTGTTTTTTCCCCATGAAGGGCTTCTTGCAGGAATACTTTCGGGACAATGCAAAAACTGCACTAAAATTGCAAGATATAATTCGCAAACTGCAAATAAACAGAAAAAAGTTCAAATCAGGCCTTGAAAAATGAAAGAAGTTGGGATATGATATGCAGGTAATTGCAGGGAGTAGCTACCCAATCAAGAAAAGAGGTTGCGAAATGAAAAAGTTTTTGTCTTTGCTTCTGGCAACGCTGATGCTGGCGTCCGTGCTCTCCGGCTGCGGCGGCACCACGGATGAGACCACCACCGACGATACCACTTCTGAGGAGACCACCGGTTCCGAGACCAGCGGCGATGCCACCGGCTCCGGCGTGGAGCTGAAGTTCTCCACCGGCGGCGACCAGGGCACGTATTACGGCTTCGGCAGCGTGCTGGCCCAGGCCATCACCTCCAGCGGCACCGGCACCAAGGTCACGGCTGTCACCAGCAACGGCTCTCAGGACAACATCGAGCAGATGCAGATGAACACCCGTCAGCTGGGCTTCGTCCAGTCCGACGTCATGAGCTATGCCTATGAGGGTACCAACCTCTTCGAGGGAATGCCTGTCACCGATTTCTCCACCGTGGCTGCTTTGTACATGGAGCAGGTTCAGATCGTCACCTGCGATCCCGACATCAAGACCGTGGCGGATCTGAAGGGCAAGAGCGTGTCCATCGGCGCCTCCGGTTCCGGTGTGTACTACAACGCCCTGGATATCCTGGCTGCCTATGACATGACGGAGTCCGACATCGACGCTCAGTATCAGGACTTCGGCAACAGCGCCGACGCCCTGCAGGACGGCAAGATTGACGCCGCTTTCGTGGTGGCCGGTGCCCCCACCGTGGCCATTACCACCCTGGCTACCGCCAAGGAGGCTTACCTGGTGAGCCTGGACGACGAGCACATTGCCAAGCTGAAGGAAGCCTCTCCCTATTATGAGGAGTACACCATCCCCGAGGGGACCTATGAGGGTGTGCCTGAGACCAAGACCGTGGCTGTGGTTGCTACCATCATTGCCCGGGACGACGTCTCTGAGGCCGATGTGTACAACATCGTTTCCACCATCTTCGAGAATGCGGATACCATTGCCCAGTCTCACGACAAGGGCAAGGAGCTGGATCTGGAGTTTGCCGCTTCCGTCACTGCTGTGCCCTATCATCCCGGCGCTGCCAAGTATTTCGCGGAGAAGGGCTTTGAAGTTCCCACCAAATAAGGGAGAACACTGTTTAAACCAAGGAACTACGGCGGAGTGATCCGCCGTAGTTCCTTGATATCGTCAACCATTCAGAACCTGTTAAGAGAATTACCAAAGTGAGGGGGAGCCCCCATGGGCCTTTTTAAGAAAAAGATGCCGGAGCAGGAGATTCCGGCCGCTGAGACGGAGCACGACACCTCCGTAGGCACCGCTGCCGATGTGGAAGCGGTGATGAAAAAGTATGACCGGGAGTCCAACACCCGTATCTGGGAGGGGACGCCCAAACTGGTGATCCGCATTCTCATGGCGATTTTCGCGGCGTACTGCATTGTGGATACCGTGTTCCTCAACACCCTGCAGGAGATCCGCCTGCCGGTATTCGTGGGGATGATCCTGCTGATCGGATTTTTGACCTTCCCTGCCAGAAAAGGCGATACCCGCGTCAACCATATGCCCTGGTACGATATCGTACTGCTGGTGGTGGGCCCCGGTGCCTATTTCTTCTACGCCGTCAACGCGGAAAAGGTCATCCGCATGTCCGCCCGGGTCATGCAGAATCACCTTTACATGATCGTGGGCCTCATCGCCATTCTGGCGCTGGTGGAGCTTTGCCGCCGGTGCGTGGGCCTGCCCATTTTGTGCGTGGCCGGTGTCCTGCTGGTGTACACCTTTGTGAACCTGATGGGTACCAACACCCTGCAGATGACCTTCTACCAGGTGATCCGCACCATGTTCTACACCACCAACGGTATCTTCGGCGGCCCCATCAACGTGTGCGCCAAGTTCATTGTGGTGTTCATCATCTTCGGTGCCTTCCTGGAGCGTACCGGCATCGCCAACTTCTTTATCAGCCTGGCCAACGCTGTGGCCGGCGCTGCTCCCGGCGGCCCCGCCAAGGTGGCGGTCATCTCCTCCGCCCTGTGCGGCATGGTGTCCGGCTCCTCTGTGGGCAACACCGTCACCACCGGCTCCGTCACCATCCCCATGATGAAGAAGACCGGCTACAAGGGTGAATTTGCCGGAGCCGTGGAGGCTGCCGCCTCTACCGGCGGACAGATCATGCCCCCCATCATGGGCGCCGCCGCCTTTTTGATGGCGGAGTTCACCGGTGAGCCTTACAGCCAGATCGCTGTGCGGGCCATCCTGCCGGCTGTGCTGTACTTCACCGGCATCTACATCGCTGTCCATCTGGAGGCCAAAAAGCTGGGCCTCAAGGGAATTCCCAAGGATCAGCTGCCCAAGCTGGGCCAGCTGGTAAAGCGGATCTATCTGCTCTTCCCCCTGGTGCTGCTGGTGGTGCTGGTGTCCACCAACACCTATACCATGGCGTACTCCGCAGCGCTGGCCATCGTGGCCACCATTGTGGTGAGCCTGCCGGACATCATTCTGGACGGCGTACATAACAGCCCCAGCGCGGGGATCGGCATGCAGCGCTCCCTGGGTGACCTGGGCGCCATGATCTTCAACTCCCTGGAGGGCGGCGCCAAGGGTTCCATCACTGTGGCTGTGGCCTGCGGCGTGGCCGGCATCATCTCCGGCTGCATCACGGTCACCGGCCTTGCCTCCAAGCTCCTCAGCGCCATCGTGAGCCTCTCCGGCGGCCATATGATGATCGCCCTGGTGCTCACCATGCTCTGCTGCATCGTGCTGGGCATGGGCGTGCCCACCACCGCCAACTACTGCATCATGGCGGCCACCTGCGCCCCCATCCTGATGGATCCCTCCATCGGCGTCACCAAGATGGCGGCTCACTTCTTTGTGTTCTACTTCGGCATCGTGGCCGACATCACGCCTCCCGTGGCCCTGGCGGCCTATGCCGGCAGCGCCATTGCCAAGGCGGATCCCATGAAGAC
>NZ_DAWBAJ010000081.1:0-2883 GCF_052306735.1 Dysosmobacter sp.
CTGGCGGGCATCATCGCCCAGGAGATGGGGGCGGGCATCCGCATCACCTCCGGCCCCGCCATTGAAAAGCCGGGGGATCTGGCGGCCCTTCTCACCAACCTCAACGAGGGGGACATCCTCTTCGTGGACGAGATTCACCGGCTCAACCGCTCCGTGGAGGAGATCCTCTATCCCGCCATGGAGGACTATGCCCTGGACATCATCGTGGGCAAGGGCCCCAGTGCCAACTCCATCCGGCTGGACCTGCCCAAATTCACCCTCATCGGCGCCACTACCCGGGCCGGGCAGCTGTCGGCGCCGCTGCGGGACCGCTTCGGCGTGACGCTGCGGCTGGAGCTCTATACCCCGGAGGAGCTTGCCAAGATCGTCTCCCGCTCTGCCTCCATTCTGGATGTGGATATCGTGCCGGAGGGCGCCTATGAGATCGCCCGGCGCTCCCGGGGCACGCCCCGTATCGCCAACCGGATGCTCCGGCGGGTGCGGGACTTCGCCCAGGTGAAGGCCGACGGCGTCATCACCCGGGAGGTGGCGGACCAGGCCCTGTGCGCCCTGGAGATCGACCACCTGGGATTGGACCCCGTGGACCGGCGGATGCTTCTGGCCATCATCGAAAACTACGGCGGCGGCCCCGTGGGCCTGGAGACCCTGGCGGCCACCATCGGCGAGGAGGCGGTGACGCTGGAGGACGTGTATGAGCCCTATCTCATGCAGCTGGGCTTTTTGACCCGGACCCCCCGGGGCCGCTGCGTCACCCACAAGGCCTACCAGCATCTGGGCCTCTCGGTGCCCGGCGGGGCGGACGCGGATCCCGTCATGGACCAGCTGAGCCTGTAACGATTGCATTTCAATTACTTTCAAGGATATATCCTTTATATTTATTCAGAAAGGGAACATCATCTATGGGTAAGTTATTTGGTACGGACGGCATCCGCGGCGTGGTGGGGGAGAACCTCACCGCCGACATGGCCTTTCGGGTGGGACAGTCCATCGCCTGCGTGCTGCGGGAGGAGACGGGCCGCCGTCCGGTGCTGATGATCGGCAAGGATACCCGCATTTCCTCCGACATGCTGGAATCCGCCCTGATGGCGGGCATCTGCGATCAGGGAGGCGACGTGATGCCTGTCGGCACCATTCCCACTCCCGCCGTGGCCTACCTCACCATCCGGGAGCAGGCGGACGCGGGCATCGTCATCTCCGCCTCCCACAACCCCTATGAGCACAACGGCATCAAGGTCTTCAACAGCCAGGGCTACAAGCTCCCCGACGAGACGGAGGAGCGCATCGAGGCCAAGATCCTCTCCGATGAGCCCATGGCCCCCTGCACCCGTGGGGACATCGGCCGCCGCCGCCACGGCATGCGCCAGATGAAGCAGGAATATATTGATTTCGTGGCCTCCACCATCGATTCCGACCTTGCGGGACTGAAGATCCTGGTGGACTGCGCCAACGGTGCCTCCAGCACCACCGCGCCGGAGCTGTTTGCCAAGTTCCGGGCCCAGGTGGACTTCCTGAACACCGCCCCCGACGGCATCAACATCAACAACGGCTGCGGCTCCACCCACATGGAGGGCCTCTCCGCCGCCGTGGTGAAGGGCGGGTACGACATCGGCGTGGCCTTTGACGGCGACGCCGACCGGTGCCTGCTGGTGGACGAGACCGGCGGCGCCATCGACGGCGACAAGGTCATGGCCGTGTGCGCCATGGACATGCGGGAGAAGGGGAAGCTGGACGGCAACACCATCGTGGCCACCGTCATGAGCAACCTGGGCCTCCATGAGTTCTGCCGCAACCACGGTATCAACCTGGTGTGCACCGCCGTGGGTGACCGCAACGTCCTGGAGGAGATGCAGCGCCACGGCTACCGCATCGGCGGCGAGCAGTCCGGCCACACCATCTTCACCGCCCTGGAGACCACCGGCGACGGCGAGGTGACGGCCCTGCAGTTTTTGCAGGTGCTGGCGGGCAGCGGCAAGAAGGCCTCGGAGCTGGTGAGCGGCTGCGCCACCTATCCCCAGGTGCTCATCAACGTGGAGGTGCCCCACAGCGGCGGCGTCAAGGAGAAGATCATGGCCTCGGAGGCCCTGGCGCAGGCCGTGGCCGCAGAGGAAGCCGCCCTGGGCGGGGAAGGCCGGGTGCTGGTGCGCCCCTCCGGCACGGAGGCGCTGATCCGTGTCATGGTGGAGGCCAAGACCACGGAGCAGGCCCAGGCCGTGGCGGAGAAACTGGCGGATTTCATAAAAACGCAGAAAGTTTGAGAAAATTCGTCTGGCAGATTTCATAATTTGCTTGACAGAATTAGGAACGAGCAGGTATAATAGGCTATGTGCAAAAGCAATGAGCACCCCCTGATTCCTCTGGATCAGCTGGGTGACGAGGATCTCTGTGCCCTGGCAGCATCTGGAAGCCGGGAGGCGGAGGAGGTCCTGGTGACCCGCTATAACCGGATGGTCCGCACCTGTGCCCGCCCCTTCTTTTTGATCGGCGGTGACAGCGAGGATCTCACCCAGGAGGGGATGGTGGGCCTCATCAAAGCGGTTCGGGAATACGATCCCAGGAAGGACGCCTCTTTCCGGACCTTCGCGGAAATCTGCATACGAAACCGGCTGTACTCCGTTCTCCGCGCTGCGGCGCGGGATAAGCATTTACCGCTCAATCAGTCGGTCCCGTTGGATACACCCTTTCTTGACAGCACTCCCTACACCACTGGCAGCAACCCGTTGGCCCAGTGCAGCCCGGAGGAATTCCTCATTGACCGGGAGCACACCGCCAATATCCTCTCCGGTGTCCGGAAACAGTTGTCCGACTTCGAAGCGAAGATTTTGGGGTATTATTTAGACGGTCTTTCATGCAGGGAAATTGCCGAGACGGTAGGCAAGCCCCCAA
>NZ_DAWBAJ010000082.1:0-2822 GCF_052306735.1 Dysosmobacter sp.
TTGTACTTCCGGGCGATCTTGCCGTCCAGCATGTCCGTGAGGCTGGCGATGATGAAGATAGCCAGGGCCACATAGTTGGCCCCAGGAAAGCCCCAGTACAGCACTACCATGAATACAGGGATCAGGATAATGCGCAAAAGTGTTAGTTTATTGGGCAAATTCATAGCTTATCCCTCCATCTCTCCGGTGAGTTCGCCGTCCATGGTGCCGGTGAGACGGACGGTGACAAAGGTACCGGGCTCCACATCACCCTCCGCGGTGAAGTAGATGCGCCCGTCGATATCCGGAGACTCGGCATAGCTGCGGCCGAAGTACATCTGAGCCTGTCCATCAAAACCCTCGCACAGGACTTCCCGCTCCGCGCCCAGAATGGACTCGTTATAGGCGTCGATGATGTCGGACTGCACGTCCACCACCAGCTCCGCCCGGCGCTTGGCCTCATCCATGTCCACATGGTCCATCTGGGCCGCCCGGGTGCCCTCCTCCGGAGAGAAGGGGAACACGCCTGCCCGCTCGATGCGGACCTGACGCAAAAATTCGCACAGCTCCGTAAGCTCTGCCTCTCCCTCGCCAGGCAGGCCAGTAATGAGGCTGGTACGCAGCACCAGACCCGGGATCCGCGCCCGAAGCTTTGCAAAGAGGTCCAGCAGCTCCGCCTTGGTATCCCGGCGGTTCATGGCCTTGAGAATGCCGTCATTGCAGTGCTGGATGGGGATATCCAGATAGGGCAGGATCTTGGGCTCTGCGGCGATGGTGTCGATAAGCTCTTCCGTGATCTCGTCGGGATAGAGATAGTGGAGACGGATCCAGTGGAAGTCCAGCTTGGCAAGTTCCCGCAGCAGCGCCGCAAGCTGATGCTCGCCGTTCAGGTCCGTACCGTAGCGGGTAATGTCCTGGGCAATGACCAACAGTTCCTTTACCCCGGCGGACGCCAGTTCCTCAGCCTCCCGCAGCAGATCCTCCATGGGACGGCTGCGGTATTTGCCCCGCAGGGAGGGAATCACACAGTAGGCGCAGTGGTTGTCGCAGCCCTCTGCAATGCGCAGATAAGCATACCAGGGAGGCGTGGAAAGGATGCGGGGCCCTCCCTGTTCCGCCGTGTGGATATTGCCCATATGGCAGGGCCGCACGCCGCCGGTCATGACCTCATCGATGGCGGCGGCAATATCGCCGTAGCTGCCGGTACCCAGAACGCCGTCCACTTCCGGCAACTCCGACAGCACGTCGGCCTTGTAGCGCTGTGCCATGCAGCCGGTCACCAGGATCTTTTTCAGTTTCCCGGCTTTTTTCAGTTCCGCCATCTCCAAAATGTTGTCAATGGCCTCCTCACAGGCGGAAGCCAAAAAGCCGCAGGTGTTCACCACCGCCACATCAGCCCCCTCGGGAGCGGCCACGATGGTGTGCCCTGCCGCCTGGACGGCGGCCATCATCTGCTCGCAGTTCACCTGGTTTTTGGCACAGCCCAGGGAAATAAATGCAATTTGATAGGACAAGGTGTTCTCCTCCATATCGTTTTCCATCTCTCTCATTCCTCCGGGACTTCCGTTCCCAGACGACTCAATCCCGCCCGGATATCCGGCCAGGCAAAGCCCCGGCGGGCCAGGGCATCGCAAAGGCGCTTTTTCTCCCTCTCATCCGGCATTCTGCCCCGGAGCTTGGATGATAAAAAGCAGTCGATCTGCCCGGCGGGATCCGGCAGCGTATCCAAGGCATCGTTCCACAGCTCCCGGGGCACCCCTTTTTCGTAGAGCTTCTCCCGCACCCGCTGGGGACCGTATCCCAGATCGGCACAGTGTCGGGCCAGAAGGGTGGCGTACTCCGCGTCGTTGATGGCGCCGATGGCTTCCAGCCACTCGGCGGCGTAGCGGGCCTCCGCCTCGCTGGCCCCCTTGTCCCGGAGCTTGCGCTCTAGGTCCCGGCGGGACATGGCCCGTTTTCCGATGAGATCCGCGGCGGCGGCCCGGGTATTGGACACTCCCGCCGCCTCTTTGAGCTTACGCAAAGAGGCCTCGTCCAGTTCATCCCCGGAGCGCAGACCAAAGTCTAGCAGCTCCTGCTGCGTGATCTTCAGGCAGGCGCCGTCCTCCAGGAACACCAGTACCCGGTCTTTCTTGTGCCGGGAGGCCTCCACGCGGTCAATTCTCATCGTTGAAATCGTCGGCGGTCACATCCACCGCGCGCCCGGCGGCTTTGGCCGCGATCCGGGCCTGGTTGCTCATGAGCTTGTCGAAGTTGCGGCGGATGTCCGCCTCCAGCTTCTCCGCCACCTCCGGATTCTCCTGGAGGTATTTCTTGGCGGCATCCCGGCCCTGGCCGATGCGCACCTCGCCCATGGAGAACCAGGAGCCGGCCTTCTGCACCAAATCCAGCTTCACGCCCAGATCCACCAGCTCGCCGTAGCGGGAGATGCCCTCGCCGTACATGATATCGAACTCCGCCTCCCGGAAAGGGGGCGCCATCTTGTTTTTCACCACTTTGGCCCGGGTGCGGTTACCGATGATCTCGCTGCCGTTTTTCAGAGCCTCGATCCGGCGCACGTCGATACGCACGGAGGAGTAGAACTTCAATGCCCGGCCGCCGGTGGTAACCTCGGGGTTGCCGTACATGACGCCCACCTTTTCACGCAGCTGATTGATGAAGATCACCACGCAGTTGGTCTTACCGATGGCGCCGGTGAGCTTGCGCAGGGCCTGGCTCATAAGCCGGGCCTGGAGGCCCACATAGCTGTCGCCCATCTCGCCCTCGATCTCCGCCCGGGGCACCAGGGCCGCCACGGAGTCCACCACCACCACGTCGATGGCGCCGGAGCGCACCAGGGCCTC
>NZ_DAWBAJ010000083.1:0-2174 GCF_052306735.1 Dysosmobacter sp.
GGCCGCCGCGCATGCAGTTGACGATGACGCAGGGCAGCTCGGCGCCGGCGATGTAGGTGATGCCCTCCTGCTTGAGGCTGATGCCCGGGGAGGAGGAGGAGGTCATGGCCCGCATACCGGAGCCGGCGGCGCCGTACACCATGTTGATGGCGGCTACCTCAGACTCGGACTGGACGAACACGCCGCCGGCCTTGGGCAGGTGGGCGGACATATACTCAGGCACTTCGCTCTGGGGGGTGATGGGATAGCCGAAGAAACAGTCACATCCGGCACGGATGGCAGCCTCGGCAATGGCTTCGTTGCCTTTCCAAAGTTCTTTTTCCACGGTTGACGACCTCCTTTTTCAGAATTTTTCCACGGTGATGATGGAGTCAGGGCAGATCTTGGCGCAGCTGGCGCAGGCAATGCACGCCGTAATGTCCGTTACGTGGGCGGGATGATAGCCCTTGCGGTTGATGACGCTCTGATCGATGGCGACAATGTGTTTGGGGCACACGGTGGTGCAGAGCTCACAGCCCTTGCAGTGGTCGGAATCAAAGGTTACCTTGGCAGTCATGATGGTGTGGTCCTCCTTTCCCCTTTGGCCGGGGTCATTCCCACGGCTTTTTCATTTTAATGGTGATCGGGAATACAGGTCCCGAAAGGTCTGACAATTCTCCGGCGAAGCGGTTCTCCGCCACATGGCACAAAACCGGAATCCCGGTCTGCTCTGAGACGGTCCCTGCCAGGCGGGCGCCCTTGCGGATCTCCTCCGGCGTGGTCTCGCCGCACAGGTGGGTGTTGTTGATGATGCCGCCGCAGGTGAGGCCTGTCACCGCCTCAATGCCCCGCAGGTACGCCACGGCGCTCTCCGGCTCCCGGACCTCCGGGCGGTTGGCGTTGAGCACATAGATGAGCTGGTAGTCCTCCCGGACGATCTTGGGCTGGAACCGGGCCAGCACCCGGGCTCCTACCGGGTCGCCGCCGATGTCCAGCACGCCCCGGATCTCCCGGTTTTCCAGGATGGTCAAAAGCTCCGCCGGCAGGGCCGGCACGTCGGCGTCGGAACACTCCTGGGAGGAGGAGATCACCCGCACGCCGGCCGCTTCCAGCATCTTCTTGCGCTCCCGGGAGCGGAAGTAGGGATTGACGATGTCCAGATCCGCCAGCATCACGCCGGCGCCTTCCTCCGCCATCTTCAGGGCCAGATTCACGGCGAACTCGGTCTTTCCGGTGCCGTAGTGGCCGGTGATGATGGAGACCCGGTGCCGGCAAATGTCCAAGGCATTCAAGGGTCGGTCACCTCTCAAAATTTTTTCGATTTGTTGGAAATTGGAAGTTGTATTATTTCTTTTTCTGTTGTATGATGTCATTGTACCCCAATTAAGATATGATGTCAAGTGCATCCGGCCCTTTTGGGGGGCTGTGGGAAAAATAACCGCGGCAGCGGCCGCGGGAAGGGAGGTTGATCGGCCATGAGTGCCGGAACGAAGAAGATCAAGCTGTCGGAACAGACAGCGGAGCGGCTGTACGACATGATCGTGGACGAGGGCCGCTATGCCCCGGGCAGCAAGCTGCCCAATGAAAATGAACTCAGTGACGCGCTGCAGGTCAGCCGCACCACGTTGCGGGAGGCCATCTCCTTTCTGGTGGCCCAGGGCGTGCTGGAGATCCGCCGGGGCAAGGGCACCTTTGTGGCCCAGACGCTGCCCACCCAGGCCATGGATCTCACGGCCCTCTCCAGCCTGCGCTCCCGGGTGCGGGCCAAGGATCTTTTTGAGATGCGGCTGATTTTCGAGCCCGCCACCGTGGCCATGGCCTGTCAGCGGGCCACGGACGAGGAGCTGCGTCAGATCCAGAAGAAAGCGGACCGGATGGAGCGCATTGCCGCCGCCGGGGGGGACTGGCCCCTGGCGGATCAGGAATTCCACATGGCGCTGATCCGGGCGTCCCACAACGAGTATATGCGCCGCCTGTACCCCATCATCAACAGTGCCGTCAACGAGATCCTTCAGATCACGGAAAACCGCCAGCAGATGCAGGACATCGCCGTCCGGGACAATCAGCTGATCCTGGAGTTTCTGCTGCGGCGGGACGAGGTGGGGGCCCGCCATGCCATGAGCATCCACATCAAGCACCTCATCAACACTCTCCATGAGGCGTAAGCATCTCCGTACCGCATCCAAAAAGGGGAT
>NZ_DAWBAJ010000083.1:2184-2792 GCF_052306735.1 Dysosmobacter sp.
CGATCCCCTTTTTGCAATGATGCAAGGTGATTTTCCTTTGTTAAGATCCGATCTTTGTTGATTCTACCGGTACTTTTTGAGCCCGTCAGAGGCTTATTTTAGAAATTTCCCGTTTTTTCTCTATCTTTTCATCTGTTTTCTTGGGATTTTTCCGGCGTTTTGCCCAATCCGGCGGTGCTTATTCACAAATTGTACACAAATTTTCCTTCTACCTATTAACAAAATCTAAACGGTCGTGTATAATAGCTGGCAACAGCAAGAGGGTATTTTTTAACGGCGTCTTTGCGTTCTTCCGTATTTTTTTAGCGGAAGCGCCCGGGCACCCCCGCTCCGGCGGAAAAGCACTTTCTGCTGTATCCTTTCCCCCAAGAACGGGGGGAGCACTGACGTTCCGGTCCCAGGCCATCAAACCCGCAGCGGAGATAAGGAGGGAATGTATACCGCGTATACAAAGTGTGCAGGAATCCATTTGCAAGCATAGACCGGGGAACCGGCCTGCGGAGGCAAACCGAATCCGGCAGGGCCTCCGTGAATTTCGGAACATCACGACAGTGAAATAAAAGGAGTGTGTGTTAATGGCAACATTCGTACTGGGCCTTGTGATCCTG
>NZ_DAWBAJ010000084.1:0-2585 GCF_052306735.1 Dysosmobacter sp.
TTTATCGGCAAAATTGATTAAATGACACCAATATCTTTAACTATGTGATACCGGAGCAGGTTTCCCCGATGTGGGTTTGCTGGAGCCCCTGGCGGACGCGTTGGGGCTTCAGGTGCTGGACCTGCTGCGGGGAGAGGAGCAGGAGGAGGCGGAACCGGAGGTGACGGTGCGTCGGGCTCTGATGCTGCTGGTCCGGCAGGCCCGGGAGAAGACCCGGCGGCGGTGGGGGCAGATTTTGGGGAGTCTCCTGGCGCTGGTTCTGGTGGGCTTCGTGTTTTTTGGTATCTTGGTCCGGGCCGGCGTGTTTGAGCGTCCGGTCTCTCTGACGGTGACAGCCGCTGTTTATACTCCGGAGGGAGTGCCGGCAGGGGAGACCGCTGTCACCATTGACGGGGAGCAGTGGTTCCTGGGGGACAAGTCCTTTGTGGGCCGGTTCGCCATTGAAGCCGTGGAAGCCACCTGCCGGGAAGGCGTGGAGGCCCAGATTCAATGGGACGCCATGGGCGTGGAGGGCTGGCAGGATATTCAGTATTATCGCCCCGGGGAATTTTGTTCTCTGGGTGTGGAGCGGATGCTCTATATCACAGAGAATCTGCAGTCCTTTGGGCTAAAGCTGGAGGACGGCACCATCATTGCCACCGATCCGGTCTATGTGCCGCTGCTGATGTCAGGGTATTATTACAGCATTCACACCACATTTTCCAATCAGTTTTGAAAGAACAACTCCCCACGAATCTGCAAGATTCGTGGGGAGTTGTTCTTTATAATAAACAATTAAGCCAATTTATTAGATAATTTCTCCGCGATGGCGCTTAGGAATTCCTCGCTGGTTACCGCTGTGGCAGCAAAGCCCGGCTCCACCAGACCCACCAGATCCTTGGTCATGATCCCGGCGTTCAACGTATCGTAGCAGGCCTCCTCCAGCTTTTCACCGAAGTGCACCAGCTCCGGCAGCTGATCCAGCTCGCCCCGGCGCTTGAGAGCCCCGGACCAGGCGAAGATGGTGGCCATGGGGTTGGTGGAGGTCTCCTCGCCCTTTAAGTACTTGTAGTAGTGGCGGGTGACGGTGCCGTGAGCCGCCTCAAACTCCATGGTGCCGTCGGGGGCCACCAGGACACTGGTCATCATGGCAAGAGAACCGAAGGCGGTGGACACCATGTCGCTCATGACGTCGCCGTCGTAGTTTTTGCAGGCCCAGATGTAGCCGCCCTCGCTGCGGATGACCCGGGCTACGGCGTCGTCGATGAGGGTATAGAAGTAGGTGAGGCCCAGCTTTTCAAACTCCGCCTTGTAACGGCTCTCGTACTCCTCTTCAAAGATCTGCTTGAAGTCCCCGTCGTAGACCTTGGCGATGGTGTCCTTGGTGGAGAACCACAGGTCCTGCTTGGTGTCGATGGCGTACTGGAAGCAGGCGCGGGCAAAGGAGCGGATGGAGCTGTCCTTGTTATGGGCGCCCTGCCACACGGCGGGGCCGTCCACCTTCTGGACCACCACGGTCTGTTCCTTTCCAGAGACGCCTCGGAAGGTCATGGTGCACTCGCCGGGCTCGTCCGTGTGGAAATCCACGCTCTTATAGACGTCGCCGTAGGCGTGACGGGCGATGGTGATGGGCTTTTTCCAGTTCTTCACCACGGGACGGATGGCGTCGATGAGAATGGGCGTGCGGAACACGGTGCCGTCCAGAATGGAGCGGATGGTGCCGTTGGGGCTCTTCCACATCTCCGTCAACTGCGGATACTCTTCCATGCGCTGCTTGTTGGGGGTGATGGTGGCGCACTTGACCGCCACACCGTATTTCCGGGTAGCGTTGGCGGCATCCACCGTCACCTGATCCTGCGTCTCGTTGCGGTGCAGCAGGCCCAGGTCATAGTACTCCGTTTTCAGATCCACAAAGGGCTCGATCAGCATTTCCTTGATCCAGCCCCACAGAACGCGGGTCATCTCATCGCCGTCCATCTCCACGATGGGGGTGGTCATTTTGATTTTATCCATCTCAATCAGCCCTCTTTGCGTAGTAATTCATCAGGCACCCGTCCAGGATGATCTCCTTTTCATCCTCGGTCAGGCCCCGGACGTGGAGCGTCAGCTCCTCCACGGTACCGTTGGCACGGATGACCTTGGCGGGGATGTCCTCGGTGCCGGCGGCAATGGCCGCCCGGATGCCGGGCACAAACACGTAGTCGCCGTTTTCATAGGGGAATTCCGTCCCCTGGTCCAGGGTGAAGGGCAGGATGCCCCAGTTGATGCAGTTGGAGCGGTAGCGCTTGGTGGCAAACTCGTAGCAGATATTGGCGAAGCCGCCCAGCACCTTCTGGCAGGAGGCCGCCTGCTCCCGGGCGGAACCGTCGCCTGGCTTGTTGGCAAAGACACAGGAGCCGAACTGGGTATTGCCCAGCAGGGCCGCGCCGTCACCCACCTTGTCCAGGACGGCCTTCAGCGCCTCCGGAGACTTGCCGGCACGGCGTTCTGCCTCCAGAGCCGCTGCGGCCTTGGCCCGGCCCACATAGGCGGGCTCCCGGCGGGAGAGGGTGAACTCCGCCAGCCGCAGGGGGTTGGAGCGGTAGGAGGAGGTCTCGCCGGAGGGG